>CAZIXJ010000063.1:0-9695 GCA_964542835.1 uncultured Hyphomicrobiales bacterium | reverse complement strand
AGTAAAATTATGAAATTTTTATCAATTTTTGTTGTATTTTGTTTGTTTTTTGTATCCTGCTCAGATGATAATTCAGTTAATTACAATGATTCTGATGCAGTGGAAGGCGATGAGGTAGGTAATTTAATGCCCAATTTTATTTTAAAAGATGAAGCCGGAAAAGATTTTCATTTTAAAAAGAATCGAGGTAATGTATTACTGCTCAAATTCTGGTCTCCTACCTGTAATCCTTGTGTTTCATCTATGCCACAAACTATAGAAATCCATGAAACTTATTACAACGAAAATTTCAGAGCTGTTTCCATCAGCAATTATTCAAATCATGATACATGGAAAAACTATCTTGAAGAAATTGAGATGGAAAGTCTGATTAATCTTTTTGATGAAACATCCCATACAAATTATTTGGAAAGCATTTATAAGTTTTTTGAAATCAGAGGTATTCCATATTATGTAATACTTGATAAATACGGGATAATACGCTTCAAAGGCAATGCTCATCAAAGCAATTTGCTTCCGATAATCGAAGAATATCTGGAAGAATAAGTCTTCATTATCATATTTTCTAATATTCCGAGCCTGTGTAAAAAGTTGTTATTCTGAAGGAGAGAAGCGACTGAAGAATCCGGAAAGTCGTATAAATACATGATTCTTCACATCGTTCAGGATGGCTTTGTGGTTTACCTCATCGTTTTTATACACTCTCATCGGGTTTGGAATTTTTTAGTTTACTGATAATTTAAAAATGTAGGTTCCCTGCAGGCAAAACTTGCCGGGTACTTACATTTTTTATATTATTCGTTAGTTTTAATAAAAGATTAAATATTTCACCTTCTTTTTTCGTTTTTATTAAAAAACTTCATATTATTTATAACTTATGAGGAATGGTGATGGAAATAGCTAACGTAAAAGAAAATACTAAAAAGAGACTTGAAGAAGTAGAAAAAGAACTTGCAGAATTAAAAGAAAAATCCTCTTCCCTGAAAGTGCGATGGAATGAAGAAAAGCGGTTAATTCAATCCATCAGAGAATACAAAGAAGAAATAGAATCTTTAAAAACAAAAGCTGAACAGCTCGAAAGGCAGGGCGACCTTGCAGGCGTGGCTGAAATAAGATACGGTGCTATCCACAATGCTCAAAAAAGCCTTGATGAAGCTACAAAAAAACTTAAGAAAATGCAGGAAAATGGCGTAATGCTAAAAGAAGAAATTACAGATGAGGATATTGCTGAAATTGTAGCTAAATCTACAGGAATACCTGTGAAAAGAATGTTGGAATCCGAAAGGTCTAAACTTGTAAATATGGAAGAAAGAATACACCAGAGAGTAATAAGCCAGGAAGAAGCCGTAAGCAGTGTATCAAATGCCATAAGAAGGTCGAGAGCGGGACTTCAGGATGAGCATAAACCTCTTGGTTCATTTATATTTATTGGTACTACAGGAGTCGGTAAAACTGAAATGGCACGTGCTCTTGCAGAATTTTTATTTGATGATGAGCAGGCAATTATCAGAATAGATATGTCCGAATATATGGAAAAGCATTCTGTATCAAGGCTTATCGGAGCTCCTCCGGGATACGTCGGATATGAAGAAGGCGGGCAGCTAACTGAATCTGTAAGGAGAAAACCATATTCAGTAGTATTGCTCGATGAAATTGAGAAAGCTAATAAAGATGTATTTAACGTACTTCTTCAGGTACTTGATGACGGAAGACTTACCGACGGCAAAGGCAGAACCGTTAATTTCAAAAATACGATAATAATAATGACTTCCAATCTCGGCACAGAAATCATTCAGGATAAAATGAATGAAATATCTGACAGCAACAGAGATGATATAATGGGGAATATCAGATATTCAATAATTGATATGCTGAAAAAACATATGCGTCCTGAATTTATCAATCGTGTTGATGAAATTGTATTATTTAATCCTCTTACTCACAGCGACATTGAAAAAATCGCAGGTCATCACATTAATTTACTGGCAAAAAAACTCAACAAAAATGAAATAAATCTAAATGTATCGGATAATGCTTTAAAATGGATTACCAAATTGGGATATGATGTAAATTACGGAGCCAGACCACTAAAAAGAGCAATTCAAAAATATTTAGCCAATCCGCTGGCATTGAAATTACTTGAAAATGATTATTCTTCAGGTGATACAGTTATTGTAGATGTAAATTCTAACGGAGAGTTTATTTTTAACAAAGAAAACCCGAAAAATATATAATTTTTCGGGTTTTAGTATTTTTTTATTATGAAAAGAATTAAAAATTCAAAACATAATTATTTAATGCTTTCATATACTGAGCTCTTTCGAACAATCCCGGATCAGGCATATTCTGCTGGCTCATACTGCCCTGCATTTGCTTAATTGAATTGTATTCATTCTCTTCCATCCATTTAAGCATTTCGGTTTCCATAGTTTTCAGATGGTCAATTCCATTCAATAATAATGCTGAAGTCATCATAGCAACGTTTGCGCCAACCATCATCATTTTTATTGCATCAAGCCCTGTATGGATACCACCGGTAGCAGCCAAATCACAAGATAATTTTCCTTTAAGAATTGCAATCCATCTCATAGGAAGTCTTTTTGCCGCAGGAGTACTCAAATCTACGTTAGGATTCACTTCCAGCTTTTCAAGGTCGATATCAGGCTGATAAAATCTGTTGAACATTACAAGAGCATCAGCTCCTGCATAATCAAATCTCTTTGCAGCAGAAGCAAAATTAGTAAAGAAAGGACTTACTTTTAATGCTACAGGAATAGTAACGTGTTTTTTCACTTCTTTCAAGATATCAAGGTAATTTGATTCAATTTCTGCACTTGTAAGGTCAGTATCAGTTTGTACAGAATAAATATTTAGTTCAATGGCGTCAGCTCCCGCATCTTCCATTTTCTTTGCATAATTAGTCCAACCGCCTGAAGAGCTACCGTTAAGACTGCCGATAATCGGAATATCAACTGATTCTTTAGCTTTGGCAATATGCTCTACATATTCATCAGGCTCAAGATTATACTCATCTTTATCGGGAAAATAGCTGAGAGCTTCAGCAAAACTTTCCGTACCAAAAGTAGTATGATGATGGATTTCGTGCTGCTCATGTACGATTTGTTCTTCAAATAACGAATAAAGAACTACTGCACCGGCACCGGCATCCTCACACTTTTTAATATTATCTAATGATTTGGATATAGGAGAAGCGGAAACCACCAATGGTGATTTCAGGTTCATACCCAAATATTTTGTTTGAAGATCCATGGATTTCTCCTACAATATATTTTAAAATAATTTATTGCAAAATCTGGCAGCACTTTTCAGTGCTGCCATTTTAATTTATTATTTATCTTCGCTGTAATCTCTTGCAGCAAGATATTGATATTTGGCAAATCTGTCGTTTACATCCTTCTGTGCCTGCTTATAGAATATTTTTGCTTGTTCCGGATTACCTTTTACAAGCATTTTAAATCTTCCTTCTGAATTCAAATATTCAGCAACAGGCTTTTTAGGTGGTCTTGAATCGAGAATCAACGGATTTTTACCTTTTTCAGAAAGTTCAGGATTATATCTGTAAAGTAACCACTGTCCCGTTTCTATAGCAAGTTTTTGCTGTTCATTAGGTTTGCTCATATCTATACCGTGAGCAATACAGTGAGAATAAGCAATAATAAGCGAAGGTCCGTCATATGCTTCAGCTTCAATGAATGTCTTCAGCGTATGCTCGTCTTTAGCACCCATTGCTACTACACCTACATATACGTTTCCATAAGCCATAGCCATAAGACCGAGGTCTTTTTTGCCGGTTGGCTTACCGCCTGCGGAGAATTTAGCCACAGCACTTAAAGGAGTTGCTTTGGAAGTCTGACCACCTGTATTCGAGTAAACCTCTGTATCGAGTACAAGTACATTCACGTTTCTTCCAAGACCGAGTACGTGATCCAAACCGCCATAACCGATATCATAAGCCCAGCCGTCGCCACCAACAATCCAAACGGATTTTTTTACGAGATAATCAGCAACTGTAAGCAATCTTAGTGAATCTTTTGTATTTAATTCTACTAATTTAGCTTTTAGTTTAGCCACTCTATCTCTTTGCAATTCTATTTGTTCATCGGATTTCTGTTCAGCTTCAAGTATTTCATTTACAAGAACGGCATCAATATCCATTTTCAATTTATGAAGCAATTCAGTTGCTATCAATGCCTGTTGGTCAGCGGCAAGTCTCATACCAAGACCAAATTCGGCATTATCTTCGAAAAGTGAGTTAGACCAAGCAGGTCCGCGTCCGTTTTTATCAGTTGCCCAAGGAGTAGTAGGCAGATTACCGCCATAAATTGAAGAGCAGCCTGTAGCATTTGCTACCAATGCTCTGTCTCCGAATAGCTGAGAAACTAATTTTACATATGGAGTTTCGCCACAGCCTGCACAAGCACCTGAGAACTCAAAGAGAGGTCTCTGTAACTGTTGAGTTCTTACAGAATTAAGTTTGATGAATTTTCTATCAAGGTCAGGTAATTTTAAGAAGAAATCCCAGTTTTCTGCTTCTTTTTCTCTTAATGGCATTTGTGGTTCCATATTGATTGCTTTAAGAGAAACATTCGATTTGTTTTTCGCAGGGCATACTTCTACACAAACACCGCAACCTGTACAATCTTCAGGGGCTACCTGAATAGTATATTTCATTCCTTCGTTTTTCCAGTTTTTATCTTTTGGAGTTACCGCCTTGAACGTTTCTGGGGCTTCATCAAGATATTTTTCATCATATACTTTAATTCTTATAGTGCCGTGAGGGCATACAAGGGCACATTTGCCACACTGAGTACATGTATCAGGATCCCATGTAGGAATTTCCAGTGCAATATTTCTTTTTTCGTATTGAGCCGTAGCTACGGGCCAAGTACCATCCACAGGGAATTTGCTGACAGGAATATCATCTCCGCGTCCTGCGATAATTTCTCCGATTACTTCTTTTACGAATTCAGGAGCGTCAGGAGATACAGGAGCATGAATTTCAAAACTGCTCGTAGCAGTATCAGGTACTTTTACTTCAAACAAATGAGAAAGAGTATTATCTACAGCATTAAGATTCATATTTACAATCTTATCGCCTTTCTTACCATAAGTTTTTCGGATAGAGTCCTTAATTGCATTTATTGCTTCATCTTTCGGCAATACACCTGAAATGGCAAAGAAACACGTCTGCATTACAGTATTGATTCTTCTGCCCATTCCTGATTTTTCAGCTACTTCCTGTGCATCAATAGTATATACTTTAATATTTTTATTGATTATTTTTTCCTGTTGTGATTTCGGCAGATGGTCCCATACCTCTTCAGGTTTATAAGGTGAATTGATAAGGAATGTACCGCCATCCATTAATTTACCTACCAAATCAAATTTTTCTAAGAATACAGTCTGATGTACTGCTACGAAATTTGCTTTGTCAATAAGATATGGAGCTTTGATTGGCTCAGGTCCGAATCTTAAATGAGACACAGTTAATGCTCCGGCTTTTTTGGAATCATAAACGAAATACCCCTGTGCATAATTATCTGTATATTCACCGATTATCTTGATTGAGTTTTTATTAGCACCTACAGTACCATCAGAACCGAGACCGTAGAACAATGCACGGAATACATTTTCTGATTCGATATTGAATTTATAGTCCACATCAAGTGAAGTGAAATTAAGGTCGTCGTTGATACCAACGGTGAAATGATTTTTTGGTTCATTTAATTTAAGATTGTCATATACTGCTTTTACCATAGCAGGTGTGAATTCTTTTGAAGATAGTCCGTATCTTCCTCCTACTACTTTCGGCATATCTTTCAATTCGCCAAGCCCTGCTTTAATACCTTCATAAAGAGCATTGTTTACATCAAGATGAAGAGGCTCTGCAGGAGCTCCCGGCTCTTTTGTTCTGTCTAATACAGCAATAGATTTTACAGAAGCAGGCAATGATTCCATAAATCTTTTTACATCAAATGGTCTGTATAATCTTACTTTCAGAACACCTGTTTTTTCGCCGTTTTCATTAAGATAATCAACGGTGGACTGAACAGTATCTGCACCTGAAGCCATTATCACGATTAAATGTTCGGCATCTTCGGCGCCGTAGTATTCCATGATTTTGTATTGTCTTCCTGTAAGTTTTGCATATTTATCCATATTATTCTGAACTATTTCAGGACATTTGGCATAATATGCGTTCATTGTCTCTCTGTTCTGGAAAAATACGTCAGGATTTTGAGCTGTTCCTCTTAATACAGGATTATCAGGATTAAGAGATCTTTTCCTGTGATTTGCAATCAAATCATCATCTACCATTTCTTTTAGAATATCATCACTTACTTCTTCAATTTTTGATACTTCGTGAGAAGTACGGAATCCATCGAAAAAGTGAAGGAAAGGAATTCTGGATTCGAGAGTTGACGCCTGTGCAATAGTACCGAAATCCATAACTTCCTGCACATTGGCAGCAGCTATGAATGCAAATCCTGTAGTTCTTGCAGACATTACATCACTGTGGTCTCCAAAAATTGAAAGTGCATGAGTTGCAAGCGACCTTGCAGTAACATTAAAAACTGTAGGTGAAAGTTCACCTGCGATTTTAAACATATTTGGTATTTTTAGCAATAAACCCTGTGAGGCAGTAAAAGTGGCTGTAAGTGCTCCACCCTGAAGAGAACCGTGAACAGCACCTGCTGCACCGCCTTCAGACTGCATTTCAACTACCTGAGTTACATTTCCCCAGATATTCTTTACATTTTTTGACATCCATTCATCTGCCCATTCTCCCATATTGGATGATGGAGTAATAGGATAAATGGCACATACTTCATTTACACGGTATGCAACATGAGCTGCTGCTTCATTACCGTCAATAGTTACGAAAACTTTATCTTTCATAAAAGTTCACTCCCGTAGCAAACATTAATAAACAGAAATTATATATATTATTTTCATTTTTACCTAAAATAATTTCTTAAAATTAACGAATTTTTATGACTATTTCAAATTGATTGAACGAAATTAATATTTCTATAACCGTTTGTTATTCAATAATTTATTAAAGCAAAAACTAAAATCATATTTAGTGACGGCTAAATATCACCTTAAACAAAAATAACAAAAAACTCAAGAAAAAATATCTAACTATTGCAAAATATTTATTTCATATGTAGATTTTATTTAATATATTTTGTATTATTTTATTGATTAATTTGAAAATTTTATTATGATAAAAGCAGCAGAAAGAACAAACAAAATTACTGAATCAATTTTTTCAACCATAAGCAGACTTGCGAATGAGCATAAGGCGGTTAATCTTGGTCAGGGCTTCCCGGATTTCAACGGTCCCGAATTTATTATGAAAAAAGCATATGAATCTATGCTTGAAGGAAAAAACCAGTATGCACCTGCCAATGGTATTTATTCTTTACGTAAGATTATTTCTGAAATTACAAAAAAGTATTACGCTCTGGATTATTCTACGGATGAAATCCTAATATCTACGGGGGCAACCGAAGCACTCTATGCAACTATGATGGCAATTCTGAATCCCGGAGATGAAGTGATTATTTTTGAGCCGTATTATGATGGCTATCCTTCCGATGTAATGCTTGCAGGAGGTATTCCAAAATACGTAACTCTTAAAAAGCCTGATTTTACGTTTGATGCCGAAGAACTGGAAAAAGCGGTAACCGATAAAACTAAAATGATAATCATTAATACTCCGCATAATCCTACGGGAAAAGTTTTTACAAAAGAAGAACTGCAAAAGATTGCAGATATTGCCATAAAAAATGACCTGCTCGTAGTTTCAGATGAAGTATATGAATTCCTGCTTTTTGATGATGCGGAACATATCCCGCTTGCCTCATTAGATGGAATGAGAGACAGAACAATTACAATCTCTTCAACGGGAAAGACTTTTGGTATGACGGGGTGGAAAATCGGCTTTATAAAAGCCAAAAAGTATTATACCGATGCAATTCTCAAGATAAGGCAATGGAGTACATTTGCAGTAAATACACCGGGTCAGCACGCTATGGCATACGGATTTGAGCAATTTGAAGATTATCTACCCGAATTTAAAAAATTATATTCAGACAAAAGAAATTTCGTATATGAAGAATTGCTGAAATCTAAATTCAAACCATATAAGCCATATGGCACATATTTTCTGATGGTAGATGTACCTGATAAATTTACATCTGATGTAGATGCATCAAAAAGACTTATTACTGATTACGGAGTGGCTCTTATTCCGCCTTCTGTATTTTATGAAAAGTCTGATGAAGGAAAAAAATTATTAAGAATATGCTTTGCCAAAACTGATGACACACTAACCAAAGGAATGAAAATACTGCAAAGCATATGACAAATGAAGCATATATGAAGCGTGCTTTGGAGCTTGCCATAATTGCCGAATCAAACGGAGATATTCCTGTAGGATGCGTAATAGTGCATAATGGTAAAATAATTGGCGAGGGATATAATCAGGTGGAGCTGACGGGAAATGCAATTAATCATGCAGAAATTATTGCCATAAACGAAGCAATAAAGGCATACGGGCATAAGCATTTGCTTGATTGTGAACTTTATGTAAATCTCGAACCTTGCTCTATGTGTGCCGGTGCTATTGTTCTCAGCAGAATAAAAAAGGTTTTCTTTGCAAGCTCTGACCCAAAAACAGGTGCCGGAGGCAGTATTTACAATATTTTGCAGGATAATAGGCTGAACCACAGATGTGAAGTGGAATTCGGACTATTGCACGATGAAAGCACTGAAATGATAAAATCATTTTTCAAAGAATTGAGAAAGAAAAAATAGTTAAACAGGTTTCATAATGAAAAACATAGTTGAAAATGCTCTTTATTTAGTGCCGACACCCATTGGGAATTTGGATGATATTACTAAACGAGCATACCAAATACTCGCTTCATCAGACATAATAGCCTGCGAAGATACCAGAACATCAGGGATGCTGCTCAAGTATTTGAAAATCACCCCCAAAAAACTTGTAAGCTATCACGAGCATAACGAAAACGAAAGAAGCGAAGAATTAATTAAATATCTTCTCAATGGAAAATCAGTTTCAATCATTACAGATGCGGGTTCTCCCGGAATATCCGACCCGGGCAGTATATTAGTCAGAAAATGTATAGAAAATGAAATAAAAATAATCCCTCTGCCCGGTGCTACTGCTATTATACCGGCACTGACAGCTTCCGGGCTGGCGGAAAATAATTTTTTATTTGCAGGCTTCCCACCGAATAATAAAGGCAGAAAAGCCTTTTTGGAAAAATATATTAATTTGCCCGTTACAATAATATTTTACGAATCACCATACCGAATAAAAAAATTAACAGAAGAATTATCCGAGTTATGCGAATCAAGTAGAAATATATGCATAGCAAGAGAAATTACAAAAATTCATGAAGAATTTATCAGAGGCACAATATCAGAAGTTCGGGAAAACATCAGTAAAAGAAGCAGCATAAAAGGCGAAATAGTTGTGATACTCGAAAATAAATCTGATTAGAACGTTGATTTAGAACATTCAAAAAAAGCAATCAACCTATGTGTTATACTAAGTTGCATTCAAAGAAACAACTCATCAAATTTTTTAAATCTGTATCCTTTTTAATTGCCCCGAGTTTTAACTCGGGGTGTGTAAT
>CAZIXJ010000062.1:1627-10396 GCA_964542835.1 uncultured Hyphomicrobiales bacterium | reverse complement strand
CATCGAAAAACCGTAAAATAAGAATAAGAATTATAATGTTTAGGTTTGTATATGAATAAAAATTTGAAATTCATTTTGATATTTTTTATAATCTTCTCCTCTTTAATTTTTGCACAGGAGCAGGGGAAGAAATTTTACACTCTTGATGAGTGTCTCGATATTGCCGAAAAAAATAATTTTGACATTTCTATAAGTCAAAATCAGCTTAAAGTAAACAAAGCCGATGTAAGAAATTCTTTTGGCAGGTATCTGCCTTCAATTTCGTATAATATGGGTTATTCCAGAAGACTTAATCCTGACGGAGGAAGTACCGTAAACGTAGGCGGACAGATAATTCCGATACCTGCACAAGACCCAAATTCTTTTAATATGGCTACTTCAGCCAATTTGCCGATATTCGACGGGTTTGGAAGGGAAGGAAATTTCAAGCGTGCTGACAGTGAATATGATTCACAAAAAGAAATGAATGAACAAACAAGGCAGGACGTACTTTTTCAGGTTTACAATCAATATATCGCCATAGTAAGAAATTATCAGATAGTAAATATCAGAGAGCAAAATCATGAGCTTGGCAAAAAAGACCTTGAAAGAGTGCAGGCTCAGTTTGATGCCGGAGTAGTACCGATATCAAGTGTTTACTCTCAGGAAGCAGAAATAGCGAACCGGGAAGTGGATGTGATTTCTGCCAATAACGAGCTTCAGTCATCAAAAGCACAACTTATGAATACTATGGGTCTTATGCCTGATTTGCAGACTGAATTCTCAGTAGAAAGTATTCCGCAGGAAATTAATGAAACTGATATTCTTAATTTCAGGAACAGAACAGGGAGCCTTCAGTATGCAATAGAAAGAGCTTTGAAAAACAGAGCTGATTATAAAGCAGGCGAATATGCACTGGAAGCAGCAGAAGGTTCGTTGATTATGGCAAGAAGTCAGTATATGCCTGTGCTATCTGCTGCCGGCGGATGGAACTGGTCTAACAGCGAATTTAGTGATTTCAGTGAAAACGGCAGGTCTTATATCGGACTTAATCTAAGTGTGCCGCTTTTTCAGAATTTCTCTGTAGATAGAAATGTTCAGCAGTCTAAACTGAATATGTACAGACAAAATATAGTATTGAAACAAACAGAGCAGAATATCAGAGAAGTAGTGCAGAGGGCTTATCTCAATCTGGAAAGTTCTGAAAAAAGTCTTGAAGCCTCCGGCAGAGCAGTAAAAGCAGCAAGACAAAACTATGAAAGCACTCAGGAAAGATTTAACGTAGGTGCTGCCAATATTACAGACTTGCAGGCATCGAATACTCAGTTCGTAACTGCCAGAATTAATTACGTAAATGCCGTATATAATTATGTAATTGCCCAAAAGCAAATATTATACTCTACCGGAGAACTAAAATAATTTTATAAATAAATAAAAGAATTAATATGTCTGAATATAACAAAGAAGATTACCAAAATATGATGCCTGATTATTCTCAGGATGACAGAGAATTTTATGAAAATATAATGATTAGAATAGGCTTTGGCAGGCGATTAGGTGCGTGGATAATTGACTTGATTTCCGTATCTGCACTTACTGCTGTATTGGTAATGGTACTCGAATATACAGGTTATTTTGCTTCACAGGGTATTTCTCTTTCAGATTTGTCGGGAGCAGATTTCACTAAAAATCTCGAAACCATATCGATTTTTAGTATGACAATCCTGCCATTTACGGTAATATTGAATCTTATATATTATTCAACTGAGATATTTCTCGGTGCTTCTCTCGGCAAGATTTTGCTGGGAATAAAAATAGCATCTGATACAAGATATGAAGCTGATATGCAAAAGCTAATCATAAGATTTTCTACAAAACATATCAGCACTGTAATGAACCTGCTTACGCTAATTACATCACTGCTGTTTTTGCAGAGTATTGGCAGTATTTTAGGAATTGTAATATTCTTCGGCTGTTTTGCAGTAATTGCAGAGCAGAAAAAAGCTCTTCACGATTACATAGCCGGCACTGCTGTTTACTACAAAGAAGAAATAGTACCAACTGATTATATTATAGATGATACTAATGAAAATCATAACAAAGAAATAAATTAAGAGGCAATTAATGGCAAAGAAAAAATCAAAAAAAGGTTTAATAATATTTTTATTTGTAATAGTAATAATAATCATTGCTGCTGCAATGTTTTTTATGAATAAAAAAGGTGATAATGCCGTAAAAGTGCAGACCGGAGAAGTAACTACGAGGAGTATCACTCAGATTGTATCGGCAATTGGTAAGATAAAGCCGGAAACAGAAGTAAAAATATCATCCGAGACCTCAGGAGAGATAATATTTCTGGGAGTAAATGTAGGTGATACAGTCAGAAGAGGCGATTTATTAGTAAAAATCAAGCCGGATATTATTGAAACACAGCTCGAACAGCAAAAAGCTGCATCGCAGGCATCCAAGATGAATATTGACGTAAGAAAAGCCGAACTCGACAGAGCAGAAGCTGAACTAAAACGCACAAATGAATTATACAAAAAAGAATTTGCATCCAAGCAGGAGCTTGATGCCGCAAAAGCTGCTTATGAATCTGCAAACTCTGCCTATCAGGCATCGCTGGCAAGCTATGAGCAGGCTCAGGCTATGCTGAAGCAGGTACAGAGGTCTGCCGAAAGAACAACAATAATGGCACCTATGGATGGAATAGTTACTTTGCTGGAAGTAGAAGAAGGCGAGAAAGTGGTAGGTACTGAAATGATGCAGGGTACTGAAATGATGCGTATTTCTGATTTATCGGTAATGAATGCAGTAGTAGAAGTAGATGAAAATGATATTGTGCTTGTAAGTCTTGGTGATACTACAAATATCGAAATAGATGCTTTCCCTGATGAAATATTCAGAGGAACCGTTCTTGAAATAGGACATTCTGCTATACAGTCCTCAGTTGGTACTCAGGAGCAGGTTACTAATTTTGAAGTAAAAGTGAGAATATTGAATGAAGACCCGAGATTGAGACCGGGAATGAGCTGCAATGTGGAAATTGAGACTGAGACACACTATAACGTAATGGCTGTTCCTTTGCAATCTGTAACAGTAAGAGCAGGCAATATGGACAGTACGCCCGATGTAGTAGAAGATAATGCCAGAGTAAGAAAAGTAAACAGCCAAAATGGTATTAAAAAAGTGGAAAGACCTCCTTCTGTAGTTTTTTCTGTAGATGGAAACAAAGCCAAACTGAATTATGTAGAAACCGGAATAAGCGACAAAGGATTTATCGAGATAATGTCTGGTCTGGAAGAAGGTCAGAAAATAATTACAGGCAGTTTTAGTGCCGTAAGTAAGGAATTAAAAGACGGTTCTGAGATAATTGAAGACAATATGAATAAAAGAAAGAATTTTAAATAAAATCCAATAGACGAAATGAATACAGAAAATTCAAAAAAAATTATAGATATTGAAAATATTGCTAAAATCTATCAGATGGGTGCTGAGAAAGTGTATGCCCTAAGAGATATTACAATGAATATCCGGGAGAATGAATATCTTGCCATAATGGGACCATCCGGCTCCGGCAAATCAACACTGATGAATTTGCTGGGGTGCCTTGATACTCCCACATCAGGCAAATACTTCTTTAGTAACGAAGATGTAAGCGATATGGATGACGATGACCTCGCAGAAATCAGAAATAAAAAAATCGGTTTCGTATTTCAGACTTTTAATTTGCTGGCAAGGTCCACTGCGGTAAAAAATGTAGAGCTTCCTCTCGTATATGCCGGCGTAAGTTCATCTGCAAGAATAGAAAAAGCGGAAAATACTTTAAGTGATGTAGGGCTTGCCGACAGAATGTATCACAAGCCCAATGAGCTTTCCGGCGGGCAAAGGCAGAGAGTGGCAATAGCCAGAGCACTTGTTACAGACCCTTCAATTATTCTTGCTGATGAACCCACGGGAAATCTCGATACTAAAACCGGTATTGAAATTATGAGACTATTTTATGAACTCTGGAAAAAAGGCAATACAATAATAATTGTAACCCACGAAGAAGAAATTGCTCTTCACGCCAAAAGAATAATAAGACTAAGAGACGGCTTAATTGAAAGTGATGAAATAAATCATAATCAGACACAGATTTAACTATGAAATTAAATGAATTTATAGAAAATATCAGAATCGCATTTGATGCAATGAGGAGCAATAAACTTCGCTCGCTTCTGGCATCACTTGGGGTAGTAATTGGTATTTCATTTGTAATTATTATGGGTTGGATACTTGAAGGTCTGGATTCAGTTGCTGATGATACATTCAATTCAATGGGTGCAGATATTCTGCATATACACAAATATGACTGGTCGGGCGGAACAAGCTGGAA
This sequence comes from uncultured Hyphomicrobiales bacterium, assembly GCA_964542835.1. Taxonomy (GTDB): domain Bacteria; phylum Bacteroidota; class Ignavibacteria; order Kapaibacteriales; family UBA2268; genus CAZIXJ01. The sequence goes on along the minus strand of CAZIXJ010000062.1, from coordinate 6,039 downwards.
GCTCGCAAGACAGCGAAAGGATATTACTTATGAGCAGTATCTTGATTTCAAAGACAGAATGCAATCTGCTGAAATCGTAATGCCAAATTTAAGTACCTGGGGCGGAGTAACTTTAAAATACGAAAATGAAACATATCAGGGTATTTCAATATTCGGGACTACTTATGAAAACGCAATGACTCCTTCAGGAAAAATTCTCGAAGGCAGGCATTTCAATCAATTTGAAGATGAATACGGTTCTAATGTAATATTGCTCGGTTACGGAGTGTATAACACAATATTTCCTGACGGAGATGCTCTGGGCAGAACAATTAAAATGAATGGACACAAGATGGAAGTAATCGGAGTAATTGTAAAAAGGGGCGGTATGTTCCTTGATTTCCTCGATAATCAATGCTTCATACCATATAAAAAATATCAGAGCGTATTCGGTAAACACGGAAGAAGTGTTTCGATAGCAATAAAAGCCGGCAGTGAAGAAAGGCTCGATTACGTTAGGGACGAAACTATCGGAATAATGCGAACCGTAAGAAATCTTAAGCCGGGCGAAGAAAATGATTTTTCCATAAATGAATCCAAAGTATTCGAAGAGCAATCCAAAAATATCAGGTTATCAGTCTGGGCAATAGGTATTGGTATGACGATACTTTCATTTATCGTCGGTTTAATCGGTATTATGAATATTATGTTTGTTTCAGTTACCGAAAGAACTAAGGAAATCGGCATAAGAAAAGCTATAGGGGCAAAGAAACGTTCCATCAAGATGCAGTTTATTACGGAAAGTGCTACATTATGCTTTATTGGTGCAATTATTTCATTTATCTTTACGGCTCCTTTAATCTACGCAACTGCTACAATCGTTCCGAAATTTTTCGAGCAGGCTTCGTTTTTATCACCTGTAATTCCATATAATTTACTGATTATTGCTACTGTAGTATCTATAATTGTAGGAATACTTGCAGGGCTTTTACCTGCAATCAGAGCAGCAAATTTAGACCCCGTGGAAGCAATCAGAAATGATTAAGGTAAAAATATGAATATAAAAGAAAGTATAGTAATTGCAATAGATTCTATAAGAGTGAACAAACTTAGGGCATCTCTCACATTATTAAGTATTTCGATTGGTGTATTTGCTATTATGGGAGCAGGTACTCTCGTAGAATCTTTCAATAATACCGTAACAGGTGAAATGGCAGCCCTCGGTGAAAATGCCTATTCGGTAAAGCGTATGCCTTCTATACAGATGGGCGGACATACATGGAGAAAATACAGAAGCAGAAAACCAATTACTTATTCCCAGTACAAGGATTTCAGAAGAAGTATGAGTGCTTCTAATTTGATATGTGCATCAAGTACATCTTCTGCTCATACCGTAGAATATAAAAATCTGGAAACTAATCCCGACGTAAATCTAATCGGAACGGATGAAAATTTCTTTCTTATTAATAATATGAGAATAAATGACGGAAGAGGATTTTCAGCAGATGATATTCTTTTCAACAGAAAAATTGCAATAGTAGGCAATGATGTAGTAAATGCACTTTTCCCGTCTGAAAATCCTTTGGGTAAAGAAATTAAGATAAAGAACAGCATCTTTCTCATTGTAGGCACTTTGCAGGCAAAAGGTGCAATAATGGGAAGGAGCCAAGATAATCAGGTGATAGTTCCCCTTACTCAATTTCTTAAATATTATGCTTCCAGATGGGAAGAATCTCTTGATATATCAGTAATGGCTGCAGACAGAGAATCTCTTGATTATTCTATTGATGAAGCTATTGGAATACTAAGAGGCTTGAGAGACGTAAAGCCATGGGAAGAAAACAGCTTCGAAATAGAAACGAATGAATCAATATCAATGCAGTTTTCTTCACTTACTCAGTATCTTTCATTATTTGGCTTTGTATCGGGCTTTATTGCTTTAATCGCAGCCGGTGTAGGAATAATGAATATTATGTTAGTTTCGGTAAAAGAAAGAACCCGTGAGATTGGTATCAGAAAGGCTGTCGGTGCAAAAAGAAGATGGATTTTGTACCAGTTTATTATTGAGACTATTACCCTTTCACAGGTAGGTGGTATTATCGGGATATTGCTCGGATTATCCATAGCAAGTTTATTTGGTAAGCTGATGAATCTTGCCATAGTATTTCCGATAAGCTGGATAATACTAAGTATTGTGATTTGTACTGTTCTTGGTATTATTTCCGGTGCCTATCCTGCATGGAAAGCTGCGAAACTCGACCCTATTGATGCATTAAGATACGAATAGAATTTACTGTAATATATCTGCTAATTTTTTTTATTTTCAGGAGATACAATAATGTTTTTGAATAAAACTTCAGTAATGGGTATTTCAGTATTTCTAATAATTTTTGGGAGTTTAATTTTTAATATGGCTAATGCACAAAGTTTACCGACAAGAGATGAAATAAAAGATGAATACAAATGGAACCTGAAAGATTTTTATTCTGATGAAGCCAAATGGGAAGGAGACTTTACTTGGGTAGAATCACAGTTGACGAAATTCGATGAATACAAAGGTAAATTGAGCAAATCAGGAGATATTCTTTATGATTATTTTAAATTTTCTGAGTCTGTGGAAAAAGTATTTGCTCAGGTAATGTTTTATGCATATACAGCAAAAGATATTGATATGAACAACGGAAAATACCAGAGCCTGAATGATAAAGCTATGAATCTCGGCAGCAAACTGGCTGCAACCACTTCGTTCGTTGTTCCTGAAATACTTACAATACCTGAAGATAAATTGAATACATTTATTAAGAACACAGATGGTCTGGAAGATTATGAGCATTATCTCGATATGATAGTCAGGATGAAACCTCATACTCTTGATTATGAACAGGAAAAAATGCTTGCTCAGCTTAGCCCTGCATTTTCATCCATTACTCAGACTTATGGAGTATTAAATAACGCAGAGCTTCCTTTCCCTGAAATAGAAGGACCTGACGGCGAAAATATCAGAGTTTCTCACGGAAGATACCGGGCCGGACTATTTTCTCAGGACAGAAATTACAGAAGAGATGTATATAAAGGCACATATGTTCCTTACAATGATTTAAAAGGAACATTCTCTAACTTATTTAATGGAAGAGTAAAACAAAGAATTGCAATGGCGGAAATAAAGAGCTATGACTCTCCGCTTCAGGCAGCTCTTTATCAAAACAACATTCCCGTAGATGTTTACGAAAATTTAATCAAATCGGCTCACGATAATCTTGATGCTCTTCACAGATGGGCAAAAATTAAAAAAAGAGTACTCGGGCTTGATGAATTTCATCCTTATGATACTTATGTTTCTTTATTTCCATCAGTTTCCAAAGAATATACATACGATGAAGCTAAGCAAATATGTCTGAATGCACTCGCACCACTTGGAGAAGAATACGTAGCAGCAGTAAAAAAATCATTTGATAACAGATGGCTCGACGTATATGAAACAAAAGGCAAAAGAAGCGGAGCATATTCCAACAGCAGCGGAGTAGGACCTCATCCCGTTATCCTTATCAACTGGAATAATACTATGGACGATTTATTTACTCTGATTCACGAAATAGGGCATAACATGCATTCTTATTTTACAGAAATGCATCAGCCACAGCATTATTCGGGATATTCAATTTTCGTGGCAGAAGTAGCATCAATTACAAATGAAGCTCTTTTACTTGATTATCTGATAAAAAATGCAGAATCAAAAGAAGAAAAACTTGCTCTTATTGAAAAGTTTCTGATAAATGCACAAATGACATTTTTCCGCCAGACCAGATTTGCAGAATTTGAAAAAATCGTTCACGAAAAAGCATTACAGGGTGAATACCTTAATGCAGACCAATTAACTGAACTATTTGCAGAACTATATTCAAAATACTGGGGCGATGCAATGGAGACTGATAATGAAGAAGGATTATCATGGGCGAGAGTTCATCATTTTCTTCATTATGATTTTTACGTTTATCAGTATGCTACGGGATTTGCTGCTGCACAGGCACTTTCCGAACAAATACTTCAAGAAGGCAAGCCCGCAGTGGACAGATACCTGAAAAACTTCATTTATGCAGGTAACTCCGATTATGCAATACCCGTATTAAAGAAAGCGGGAGTAGATATGTCATCACCAGAACCTGTGAAGGCAACCTGCGAGAAGATAAATAATTATCTTGATGAACTTGAAAGACTTCTTGAATAGTTATTAGTTGATTAGTGATTAGTTTTTAGTTTTTAGTTTTTTGACAAAAGATTATTCTTGCCTCGCTTCTGGCGAGCCTAAATGTTCGGAAAATTAGAAAAACTAATAGTTAAAAGTTAATCACTAATAGTTATTTAGTTATTAGTTGATTAGTGATTAGTGATTAGTTTTTAGTTTTTAGTTTTTTGACAAAAGATTATTCTTGCCT
>CAZIXJ010000062.1:0-1527 GCA_964542835.1 uncultured Hyphomicrobiales bacterium | reverse complement strand
CGCTTCTGGCGAGCCTAAATGTTCGGAAAATAAGAAAAACTAATAGTTAAAAGTTAATCACTAATAGTTATTTTTGTGATTTTGAGCCTTACAAGTTGATTGATTATTATAGATTTTTTTTATCTGGATAATTTTATTAATTTTGCTCTGAAATAACAAATAAAATCAATTATTATGATGAAAAATGAATAATTATAAAAATGATATAATATGTGGTGATAGTTCAATAATTTTAAAAGATATTGAAAGTTATTCAGTTGATTTAGTTATTACATCTCCACCATATTTTCAGCAAAGAGATTATGGAAATGGCAATACCGGTATAGGAAATGAGAATACAGAAGAAGCATACATCAATAATTTATTCGATATTTTTTTAGAATGTATCAGAATAACTAAAGATACAGGCGCTATCGTAATAAATATTGGAGATAAATATATTGACGGCGGATTATCTCTTATTCCATATAAATTTGCCATAAAAGCTACAGATACAAATAAAGTTTTTTTGATTAATAATATTACATGGGCTAAATTAAATCCTACACCAAGACAAGACAAAAAAAAATTGATTCAATCAACAGAGCCATTCTTTGTTTTTGCAAAATCAAAAAATTATCAATTTAATATTGATGAATATTTGATGCATTTGGATAATCTAAATCAAAAGAGAAACGGTTCTTCTAATAATATTGGCAAAAAGTATTTTGAGTTAATTGACAATTCTGAACTTAATGAAAACGAAAAGAAAAATGCAAAAATTGAACTTAACCAAGTTATTCAATCTGTAAGAAATGGTGAAATATCAAGCTTCAGAATGAAAATCAGAGGGATACACAAACTTGCATATGGTGGTCAGGCAGGTGGTAGAAACAATCAAATACTTAATAATGGTTTTACTATTATTAAAATTACAGGGAATAAACTAAAAAAGGATGTTATTGAAAGCCCGGTTGAGAATACAAAAGACAATATCCATACTGCTGTTTATCCATTGTATATTATACAGGAATTAATCAAATTACTTACAAATCCTAATGATTTGATACTTGACCCATTCAACGGTAGTGGAACTACCTGCTTAGCAGCAAAGAAACTTAACAGGAATTATATCGGAATTGATATTAATCCCGATTATGTGGAGTTAGCAAAGAAAAGATTGGATTCTGCAACTAAAGAACAAGAGTTATTTGTATGAAAGAAACATTGATATTGGAAAATGCTTTAAAAGAAGCTAATAGAATTAAAACAAAAAATGAAAAATCAATCACAAGTGAAGTTCTAAATGACGTAAATGTGTTAATTGAAAAAATTGATAATAATAAATCACTTGTTACTGCTCTTGTAACGAGCCTTTTGAAAAAAATTATTAATCCTGAGCAGGATATAAGACTTCACAGAAAAGATTTTTCAGACGGATATTCAGCCAGAGTGTTGGATACTCAGGTTACTACACCTTTTTTTAAAAGACATTTTCCAAAATATGCTAACAAGGAAACCGCCTTTTTAACTCTTGCAACAAGAGAG
>CAZIXJ010000061.1:0-10450 GCA_964542835.1 uncultured Hyphomicrobiales bacterium | reverse complement strand
CCTACTATAAATCAATAACTTAGTAGCATAGACATTCTCGTCTGTGGTAGAACATGCGTTCCCGCTTGTTCAATCTTTCAGGCGGGTACGCCTGATGTACCGACACTTTGGCTGCGTTAGGCAACAACAATTATAAGGGTAAAATAAATAATTTTCAAAAAAAAATTGAAACCTGTAAAAATTATTTGCGTATTATAAAATGTAAACAAAATTGTTCTTTAAAAAAATATTTTAAGAAATTAATAAATATTTGGATTTATTTTAAAATTTTATTAATAGTTTAACGTCGCCTAAATTTATAAATAATTTATAATATATTTCAAAGGAATTTATCATGAAAAAACTTACAAACATACTTGTAATAGCACTTGCATTTTTTGCAATAAGTAATACTGCATTCGCTAAAGATTGTGGAACTTTAAAAACTGCTGAAATCAAATCATCAGCTTTCACTTTCGAACAGAAACTTCAGTTAGAAAATCTTATCTGGGAGATGGAAGGCGTGGAAGATGCGAAATACGACGTAAATACCAAAACTCTCTCTGTAGAATTTGATTCTGAAAAACTTACAACTGATATGATGATTTACAGCATCACTAATAAACTCGGATATTCTGCTAATCTGATTTCCGAAAAAGATAAAATTAAAGAATCAGAAAAAACTACAAAAGAAGAAAGCAAAGTAATCGGAATGAATACTGATATAAATCTTAACTTCTTCCGGATGATAGAAAATCAGTTCAGAGCAGCTACGGACAAATTTTTGAATACAGCAATCTTTTCAAAATAGAGCACCCTCATCATATATATACGACATAAGGAGCGACAGTAAAACGTAGCTCCTTATTTTTAATCAACTAATTTTATTTTAAAGTAACTGATTCCAATTAATCATCATAATGCTTCTTCTTTTTTAATGTCCTCAAATACATTGAGTATCTTATCAAGGTGTTCTTTTTTATGGGTTGCCATATAGCTTGTTCGCATCATACTCATATTGTGCGGGACTCCCGGAGGTACGAACGCATTTACGAAAACTCCTCTGTCAAAGAGCTTCCTCCACATTACAAATGATTTTTCCACATCTCCTATTATAACAGAGATAATTGCAGATTCGTTTTCAATTATATTATAGCCAATTTCTCTGAAACCTTTTTGCATATATTCTACGTTTTTACTTAATCTATCAGTAAGAGAGGGGTTTTCTTCCAGTATTTTCAAAGCTTCCAGAGCAGATGCACAGGAAGCGGGAGTAGGGCTTGCACTGAAAATCAATGCAGAACTGTAATGCTTCAGGTAATTAATTACTCTTTCGGGTCCTGCTACGAATCCTCCAAGAGAAGCTAATGTCTTTGAAAATGTACCCATAGTTAAATCGGTTTCCTTTTCGAGCCCGAAATGTGATGCCGTTCCTTTTCCACCTTTGCCAATTACTCCTAATGCATGAGCATCATCTATTAGTACTCTGGCATTATATTTTTCAGAAAGCCTTATTATTTCAGGTAAATTTACCAGATTACCAGTTACTGAAAAAACTCCGTCAGAAACAATAAGTTTTTCCTTATCTTCGGGAATTGACTTCAAAATTGTCTCCAGAGATTCCGGCGAATTATGATTATATCTTTTAAATTCTCCGAATCCCCCTTTAGATGTGATACAGGCATTGATTATGCTTGCGTGATTCTCTTTGTCGGAAATTATAAAATCACCTTTTTGAACGAGTGTGGGGATTATTCCCAGAGCTGTCTGGTAGCCCGTACTATAAAGGAGGCAGGATTCCGTCTGAAAAAAATTTGCAAGTCGCTCTTCAAGTTCTATATGCAAATCAAGCGTACCGGTAAGGTATCTCGAACCTGAACAGCTCGTACCGTATTTTTCAACAGCCATTTTGGCAGCTTCTTTTACTCTCGGGTGTGAAGAAAGACCAAGATAATTATTTGAGCCTGCCATTACCATCTCTCTGTTGTCAAGCAATACCAGTGGTCCGTCGTTTTCTTTAATAGGATGAAAATAAGGATATAATCCCCTTGCCTTTACATCATCTGCCCTTGTAAAATCATTACATTTCTTAAAAATATCCATTTGTCCTCTATCTAAATTTTTGATGCATCCCAAAAATGTTTATTAAGATTTACTCTGTCATTATCAAAAGTAACTCCTTCAGAAATCAGCAACTCCTTCATCATATCAGGAGACGGGAAATACCTCTTTCCGCTGAGTTCCCCCAGCCTGTTTATTACTCTGTGAGCAGGAATATCCGACCCTATTGAAGCATTAAGAGCCCATCCTACCATCCTTGATGATGATTTTGAGCCAAGAGCTTCAGCTATCGAACCGTAAGTAGTAACTTTCCCCTCCGGTATTTTACAGACTATCTCGTAAACCCTTTTATAAAAATCACTTGTGTCTGATTTCATATACTTATAACATATCTTAACAATATCAGCAAATAATATTAATCAAAAATACACAAAAAATAATTTACAATAAAATGAAATTTATTGGATTATACATAATTATATTATTATTATTTTAGATTTTATGTTAGATAAGATAAAAAACAGACTAAAGAACGCACTTCCCGGAGAAAAGGCGCACCTGAATATGTCGCCCAGGTCACATAATGTACCTTTGAGAAAATTCAAACCCTCATCTGATGCAAAACAAAGCTCTGTGATGGTTTTATTAAAATATATCGAACCTGACGAACTGATTATCCCGCTTACATTAAGAAGCGATAAGCTTACAAGCCACAGAGGACAAATCAGCTTTCCCGGAGGAATGGCAGAAAAAGGGGAAACTCCGCTCGAAACCGCATACCGGGAAACAGAAGAAGAAATCGGGATAAAAGGCGATAAGATTGAATACATAGGCACATTATCGCAGCTTTACGTACCGCCGACTAATTTTATAATTAATCCAATTGTAGGATGGTTACAAAATGACGTTGAATTTTTTTTAAATCCTGATGAAGTGGCAGAAATAATTCATGTGCCATTTCACAAAATCCGGAATTCCGATTCTGTAAAATATAAGAAAAGCAATATAAACGGTCTTGAGATGGATATTCCCTACTGGGAAGTACACGCGGAAATCCCGCTATGGGGTGCTACCGCCATGATACTGAGCGAATTAATATCCATAATAGATGAAATAGCCTGATACGGAGAGATTTCGTAAAAACGACGAAAATTGTAAGAAAATCACTCTGAACGAAGTGAAGAATCCGGTATTTATAAGAATTCCCGGATTCTTCAGTCGCTACGCTCAATCAGAATTACTACTTTTTACACAAGTTCGGAGAAATTACTATTTCTTCATAACGTGCTTCATTAGAAAAGCTTCCATCTTTTCATAAAATTCAAACCTGTTTTCTTCATTTCTGAATCCATGCCCTTCGTTATTTTTTACTATGTATTCCACGTCAATACCTCTTTCACGGAGAGCTTCCACCATCTGGTCTGATTCTGCCTTGTTTACTCTCGGGTCGTTGGCGCCCTGAGCTATTAAAAGTGGTGCAGTAATTTTATCGGCGTGAAATACCGGAGAAGCCTCGTGAAGTAATACGCTGTCCTTCTCAGGGTCACCTACTCTCGCATAAAGCATTGGTCTTATTGATTCCCAGTATGGAGGTATTGTATTCATAAAAGTAAAAAGATTTGATACACCTACGTAATCAATGCCGGCTGCATACAAATCAGGAGTAAATGTAAGCCCTGCAAGCACAGCATATCCGCCATAACTGCCACCGTATATAGCTACTCTGTCGGGGTCTGCAATGCCCTCATCTATCAGCCAGTTTACACCGTCGGTAATATCATTCTGCATATCTTTACCCCACTGCTTGTAGGAAGCTTCGAGAAATTCCTTGCCGTATCCTGTAGAACCTCTGAAATTAATCTGCATTACTGCAAATCCACGGTTAGCCAGGAACTGAACTTCAGGATTAAATCCCCAGGAATCTCTGTGCCACGGTCCGCCGTGAGGATTAATTACTACAGGAAGTTTTTTGCTGTCAGTACCTTTCGGCATAGTAATATATCCGTTTATTGTAAGACCGTCCCTTGATGTGAATTGAACGGGCTTCATTTCCGAGAGCTGTTCAGAATCGAGCCATGGGCTTACCTCATGAATTTTCTTTATCTCATCGGTGTTTTTATTGTAATAGTAATACGTTCCTCTGGATTTGTCGCTGTAAGTCATAAATATAAATTTGTCTTCTTCTTTATTGCGGGAAGTAATTGCAAGTTCGGAATCTTCAAATTCATACTTCAGGCGTTCATACATTTTTCTGTATTCCTCGTCGAAGAAGCTGCGCTGAGTCTTCCATGTAGTATAGCTTACGTATGTAAGCACTTTCCTCTTTCTGGAATAGTGCAGATTGCTTACGTCCACATCAGGGTGTGAAAAAAGCACTTCTAATTCTTTGCCTTCATTTTTCGGGTCAATCTTTACTATTTGCTTTTTATCGCGATTGAGATTAGAAGAGGCATATAAGTATTTGTTATCAAAAGTGAAGAACAGAGGATTAAGCTCATCTTTCCAACCATAAGTAATTATTTCATCAAATGGTTGGTCTTCACTGTCTCTGTATAAAATACTAGTTTCAAGTCCGTTAATTGCTACGGCTACCCTGAGTTTACCGTCGTGGTCAGTGAGCCAGCCCTGAATATTACCGGGATTTTCAGCAATAAGCTCCATATCGCCTGTTTCAATATTTAATCTGTAAGCATCAAAAAGCTGAGGATTTCTCTTATTCATTGCAATTATTATTTCATTCTCTATTTCGGGAAGGTCGTCAATCACCTGCGTCCTGACGTTATCAAAGCATGTATAGCACTGAAGATTAGTGCCGTCAATATTCACGCCGTAAAGTTTAAAATTTTCATTTCCGCCAATATCTTTAAGATAAAGTATTTTGTTGTTATTTGCCCAGAAATATCCCATTATATCCCTGTCGCTCTCTTCTGTAAGTCTTACGGGGCTTTCATCATTAATTTCTCTTACAAACAGATTCATTCTGCTTTTATGAGGAGCGAGGTAAGCGAAATGCACACCATCGGGAGATATTTTAAATGAAGATTTTTCAGGATTTTTGAAGAAATCCTTCATAGGTATTTGTTTTGCCTGCATATTTTCAGTATTGTCCTTATTATTGTTACAAGAATAAAAAAAACTGACGAATATAAGAATAATAATTATGTTTCTCATCGTTTTGCCCACTATAAGTATTAAAACAATTCTATTAATATTACGAAAATAAAAAACACAAGTTACTAAAATTTAGTTTTGAAAAAAAATATTAATTAGAGCCTTCTTAAAAAGCCAGTTTTGCTTTTTAAAAAATTCATAAAATTTACACAATGAGCAATAAAACCTCCTTCTTGGCAGTTTGAATTTTCTTGTCCTGCTTGCCCCGATTAATCGGGATGTAAACAGAGGAGGTGTCCGAAGGACGGAGGTGGGCTTTTGCTCTCAATTAGTCCACTCCCGTCCTGATAAAATCGGGAATCCCACTAAGGCTTGGGAAAGTTACTGACATTGGGAATTTTCCATAGAGAGCAGCGGGATTTCTTATATGCAGGGTTATTATGAATAATATATATTAAACCCTTGTATTTGCGGTAATAATTATTGTTATAAAATTTTACTTTTATTTAATTTGCGTGTTTTTAATGAAAGTCTATATCTGTTTAGCTATTAGACGTAGTTTTTTAAACTGAAAAAATCGATTGAATTATTCGTAAAATTGTTTTGATGCTATTAAGTCATAAATTTCTAAATAAACGTTGTAATCGTTATTCTTTTAATCTTTTTATTTTGCTTTTAGCTTTAGAGTGAGATTTTTCATATTCCTGCAAAGATAATATTTTTCCATATTCTTTTATTGCTAGTTCGATTTTGTTTTGCGTTTCGTATATATCGGCAATATTAAAAAGAGTTTCTATCCAAAATCCTGAGGGTTCATCTTTATCAATGGCTCTGCATGCTTCATCACATTTATAGAAATATTTAAGTGCATCGCTGTACTCTTTCCTTCTTTTCAGTGCATAACCTATGTAATAGAGTGCTTCTCTGGCGGTCATCCTGTCGTAGCCCTTCCTGCCGTCCAGATATCTTATTGCCACTTCTCTCCATATTTCTTCATATTTTTTTGTATTGCCTTGCCTTACATATCCCCGACCGAGGTATCTGTGAAAATATGGATTGTTCGGATACTCTTCAAAAAGCTCCTTAGCAGTTTTTAAGGCTTTTTCGGTATCCTTTTCAAATGTGTAGTAAATTTGCAGAAGTACCACTTTTGCTTCTACAGAAGCATATCTCGCATGGATTGATGATGCTCTAAGTTGGAGCAGTCCCAGATGCTTGTCGCCTTTTGGCAGAAAATAAAGCATTGGTTTTGTAATTGGGTATTTTTCGGGAATAGCAACAGCAAAATAATTATAGATACCTGTTCCAAGCATAATATCGTGATTATTAGGAGCTACCTGATAGCATTCAAGCATAAGCTCATAAGCATTGCTGCCATCCTTTGCTGCATTTATCCACTCTTTGTTTTCAGCATAATATCTGCCTCTGTATCCCATAGCACCGGCTTTAAAGAAGAGTGCGTTAATATCTTTATCATTCTTTTCAAGAAGTTTGTCGCTCACATCAATTACTTTATTGATTTTTTTGAGAAAGCTATCATCGAAATAATCAGTTTCTCTGAAAAGTGTAATTTTCCACCAATCTACCATAGCACTCAAAAAATACCCCGCAGGCTGATCAGGATATTTATCAATTACCTGCTTAAAGCATACCTGAGCACTGTCAAATTCAACATTATAAACGTGATGCGCCCCGGCTCTTACGAGACTGTCAGCTTCGGATGTCATTATAGCCCACTGTGCCGACAGATAATCGCTTAATAAAATTATAAATAATAATAAAAGTTTATGTCTCATTTTCATATTGTAGTTTTCAACAAAATTTAAAAACCGAATAAGCATATTTTTAATTTTATTTTTTATTTATATTTCTAAAATTTTCTCAAATTATTCCATTTTAAAGGTTTGAGTATATAATATATTATTATTAGAATTATCAAAACTATTGGAAGCTATAACAATTAAAAATAATATCTTCAACGAAAAAAAATTTTCATATGAATTCATTTTTACTGTGAAAATGGGGGTACATAAAGTATTGCTAATCTCCGGATTTGGGATAAACTTAACGGTTTACAAATAATCCTGAAAGCCTTATGATTATTGTACTTCCACCTGTCCCCTCACAAACTAAAAAAGCCTGAAAGTGTTGTGCTTTCAGGCTTTTGATTTTGTATGTGTGACCCGTACTGGATTCGAACCAGTGGCCACTTGATTAAAAGTCAAGTGCTCTACCGACTGAGCTAACGGGTCAAACCATTTAAAAGAACTTTTTTCTTATTGCGTTATCCAATAAGACTTCAAAATTAAGTATTTTTTTTTAAACGGCAAAACTTTTTTTGCGTTTTTTCATTATTTTCCCAAAAACTATAATTAAAGCATCCTCAAAAACCTATCATTTTCAAAAAATGATAATTGTGAGCTAGTAAACTAAGAAATATTTTGATTTTTTGAAGATGTTTTTGGATAATTTTCCAATATTTCGATAATATTTCGATATTTTCAATAGAGTTAATTTTTTTAGAGGCAAATTTCACTATGTTCATCAAGAAGAATATTCCTTATATCCAGTTTTCTAATGCATTCTGTAATTTAACTCGTATGTAATTGAGTCGGTATCCAATTTTGCCCTGTCCAAATTTCCCATCTATCAAAATTCTCTCTACTTAATCGTTTGTGTATCATCACAAAAAGTGATGGAATGAAGAGGTGTTCCTTTTTTAAGGATTTCAATTCCAAAGATTATTGCATATGTTTATTCTCGCATATCGTCTCTATTGTCTCTTCCTCACAAAGCACCATTTTGTGCATGATTATTAATGCTACTATTATTTGTCAGGCATCTATGCTTGGCTAAAAAAAATATTTTTAATTCTTTAACTAGTAATGTATAAAAAAACAAATAATAAAACGGAAACACAAAAAAAGATTATAGTGATTTTTGTATTATACTTTTCATGAACCATTTTTCTGAATTTTTCACTTTTTTCTGTTTTTGCAAATAAGTGATATGATAAAATGACTATTACTATGAATAATAATGAACTATAAAATATAATATCTTTAAACATGTTTTTAACCCTTGAAAATGTAAAGCAATTGCTATAAAAATGATTGCCTCATTAGGATAATGAAATCTAATATCATAATGTGGCAATTCTAATATTAAGACCATAGGCCAATAGCTTGACCTACATATGCCAGACCTGACATTAAAGTTGCACCTACAACAACCCCCTGAGTTGTAGAAAACGCATAGGCCCCGGCTACAGCCCCTGGTCCACCAGTACATGCTGCACCGGCAATGGCACCTACACAATCTGTTAAAGCAACAGCTCCAGCAGCACTTTTTGCAACATCATCTGCTGTCCCTTGCAAGATAGGAGATTGCTTGTAAAGAGGTGTAGTGTCAACTACATCAAGTTTATTTATCCAAAATTCAAATGAGTGTTTACTAATTGCAATTGATTTTAAAGCATAATCTAATGAATTATTTTCATTTGAATCTAAAATTTCATTTTCCAATTCAAGTATTTGATTATAGTAATAATTGTAAGTAAATAACATATCATCAGTATTTAATTCATTATCTCGCATACCAATAACTATATTTCTAAAAAGATCAAGTATTTTAACAGTTAATTCTTTATCTAATGTATTTGTTTCTGAATCTAAATAATTTATAGCCATTATTTTGAGATCAATCAGATTCCAGTTGTCTGCTCTTGCTTTTGCGTTGTGATTTGTTAAAAATGTATTAATTTCAACATTTGTTAAACTTGAATCAATAGTTTGAGAATAATGGGTGATTCTTTCAACAACTAAAGAATCAAAAGTCAAATTTGATGAGAACTGTGCATTAACTTCAGTAAATGTTGAATCTTCAAAATATGGAACAAAATAATTCAAAGTAGAATCTAACAATTGATTGTGTATAAGTCCATATGATTCATATGGATTGCTTGTTAAAGAATTGTGTGGTGGTGGGTGGGGATGAACTTTCAATATTATTACTCTCGCAAGAAAATAATGTTAACATTACTGTAAAACCAAAAATTACACTTAATTGTTTAAACATAAAAACCTCACTTAATATTAATAAAACAAAAAAAATTCAATTATTTTTATAGATCACTTATAAAAATAAAATTATAGGGCTTTACGAAACAAAAAGTATAATATTTCATATATTATTTTTAAATTATAAAATATTAACATAAGATTAAACTTTCTTTTACTTTTCAAGTCAATATATATATAGCATAAATCATGTTTTAAATTATTTAAATTTTTATATGGCAGAATATTATAATGAAGCTGGAATTCTATTGTTTGAGAAACAATTTATAGTGATTTTGAATAATAAGTATTATACAATTAAATAAATAATTAATTTAATTATTATTAATAAAATACTTTTTTCAATAAACAAAAATTATTATATTGCATTAAATATATATACAAATATAACAACATATCATAAAATACATGCTGGAGCTATTATGTCTGTAAACAGCAACAAAGCCGGAAATAGTACAAATAAAGCAAAAAAAATGCTAATCATTGAAGATCATATGATTACAGCAGAATTGCTTGCATTGCAAATTCAAAATTCAACCGGTTTTATTATCGCTGATATTTTAAAATGCAGAGATGATATTTATGATTATGAAAATTATGCTGAAATTGATGTAATTATTTCTGATTATATGCTATCGGATATTAAAGGTTGCGAAATTATTGAACATATTAATACTCAGAATCCTGACATAAAAGTTATTGTTCTGTCGGGCTATTCTGATATCACTAAAGTACAAAAATGCTTTGAATTAGGTGTACATGGTTATATTAGCAAGGAATCACCAATACAAAATGTTGAAAATAGTATTCATTGCGTTTTAAATGGCGGGAACTATATTTGTGATAAAACTGCATTATTATTATTTAATTCCAAACTCAACAATAATTCTAATAAAAATGGATACAATGAAATTGATTCCGTAAAATCTAAACTGACCAAAAGGGAAAATGAAATATTAAAACTTATTGCTGCCGGAAAGAAAAATTCTGAAATAGCAGAAGAGTTGTACATCAGCGAAAGGACAGTAGAAACTCACAGAAGAAACATTTTAAAGAAATTCGACCAGGATAATATTATTTCTGTAATAAACAAATGGCTGGATTTTGAAACAACAAATTAAACATTTATTACATTCTGTTTACAACTTTACAATTATATATGAACCATAATTAATACATACGAATAATATTCATTTAAAACATTTAATAAATACATTTTT
>CAZIXJ010000060.1:5572-10560 GCA_964542835.1 uncultured Hyphomicrobiales bacterium | reverse complement strand
ATTTCCCTTTATTTTGTATTCGTAATTTCCAATTATGTACGAATTATAATTTTCAACTTCATTTTTTGGAGCTTTACATATTTTAAGAGATTTTCCGGAAACTGTATTATATATTTCATTCGATTTAGTGATAATATCATTTTCCAGTATGCTCAAATCTCTGAAAAACCATCTCGGTATCTGAAGTGTTATATCATTTAATTTCAGATTTATATTGTTGCTTATATAAAGTTGATTTATTTCATCAGCAAAATTTTCAATTATTTTTTTTCTGTTAAATGAACCTTTGGGTGTAAGCTCACCATACTTCTGAGAAAATTCTCTGTCAAGTACAGAATAGTTAATTACTCTTTCATAAGAAGGAAGTTCGTCATTTGCCGCTCTTACTATCTGGTTATAATATTCATCAATAGTCTGCTTATTTTCATTGAATAAAACATCTTCGCTCTTATCGGGTACTATAAAAAGTACGTTATAAGGTTTTCCGTCACCTACGAGAAAAGTGGATTTAATTCCCGGTACACCTGTAAATTTATTTTCTACATTTCTTGGAGCTACAGTCTGCCCTTTATTATTTTTGTAAATATCCTTCAGTCTGTCCACGATTTTGTAATGTCCGTTTTGCATTATTTCAAACACGTCTCCTGTAGGTAACCAGTAATCATCTTCGTCAGGATAAGGAATAATATCGCCGGGTGCTTTATCATCCAAATATCTTGCTACATAGTGTCCTTTTATCTGAAGTTCATTATGTTTGGCGAGTTTTAGATAAACTCCGGGCAGTGGCTTTCCGACAGATTCATCTATGTATTCTCCGGGAGGAGTCATTGTAATACCTCCTGTGGCTTCTGTCATACCAAAACCGCTGCAAAGCTCCACTCCGTTTTTTCTGAAAAATCTGAATATTTTCGGGTCGAGGTATCCTGCAGCAGATAATCCCCAGTGCAAGTTTTTTCCGGTAGCTTTTCGGAATGCAATTTGTTTATCCTTCTCATTTGTTACTTTATTTATATTCTTCATTGCCTCTTCTTCGAGTTGCATCCACCTTAGAGGAACACTTATGAAAACGCTTGGCTCTACTTCACTGAATAATTTCAATAGAGTTTCAGGAGAAGAATTGCCTGTAAATACGTAAGTTCCATTCCAGTAGATAGTGCCAAGCATTTCAAGAAATCTGCCAAAAGTATGAAACAGCGGAAGATAACAAAGGAATACTTCATCATTTCCTACTTTTTCCAGAGCTGCACCTCTGCAATATCTTTTGGAGATTAGATTGTAAATTGAAAAAGAAATCCCTTTAGGCTTGCCTGTACTACCGGATGTAAACATTACAGTAGCAACTTCATTGATTTTGAATTTTTCTCTTTTATTAATAATTTCTTCAATATCCTGATTACCGAGACTTCTCAGATATGAACCGAGGAATAAATCATCATCATTTTTTGTGCAATCAGATTTTATACAGATTATTCTGAAATTCAATTTTGATTCTTTTCTCATTTCGTACAGTTTGGCATATCGGTCTTCACTATCAGTGAAAACTATATTGATATCCAACCTCTCGAATATATTTTGGATTTCATTGATATTAAAGTTAATATTAAGCGGAGTAACGAGAATATCATAAAAGAGACAGGCAAGGTCTGCAGATGCAGACTGAACAGAATTTTCAGAAAAAATAGCAACTTTCGGTTTTTTTTCAAGTTTTAATAATCCTGCCGCTAATTCTCGGGTATATGAAAAAATCTTTTCATATGTCCATTCAAATGATTTATTATCAATTATTTGCCTGAATAGTATTTTTTCGGGATGTCTCGATGTTCTTTGAGCAAACATATCAAGCAGATTAAATTCTGTATTTCTGATAATTTTAAGAGCTGTTTCAGCCCATCTTTCTCTGTTTTCAGCATTTGTGAGAAGTTCTAAATACTTGGGTGAATATGTAAGCTCGAGGTATTCACTCCAAATCTCCTTGTCTCTTTTTGGAATTTCTGTGTCTTCAGCAATCTTCAAAAGGTTAAAGGCGAAATTTTTATCACCTGAATCTAACTTTTTTTTGCTTTCATCCAATAATTTTTTGATATTCATATCTATCTTATAATAAATTGAAAATAATATTTTTTTTATGTAAATATTTAAATGATAATATATTACAAATGGAGAATATAAACAAATATGAAAAGCATTAAATATATTTTTTTATTGATTTTTTTAATGCCTCTGGTGCTTAGTGCAGGGAAAGTTCTTGTAATTGATATTGATGAGGGAATAGGACCATCTACTACTTCATTTATCAAAAGCAGTATTGAAGAAGCTGATGAACAAAATTACGAGGCATTGCTTATACGGCTTAATACTCCCGGCGGGCTTTTGGAATCTACAAGAGATATTGTAAGAGAAATTATGGATGCTCCGGTGCCTGTAATAGTATATGTAGCTCCGGGAGGAGCAAGAGCAGGCTCTGCAGGAGTTTTCATTACTCTTTCTGCACATATTGCAGCAATGTCTCCCGGTACTAATATCGGAGCAGCTCATCCCGTAGGAATGGGAGGGCAGAGCGATACTACCGCTATGTTTGAAAAAGTTACTAATGATGCCGCAGCATTTGTGCGAACTATTGCACAGGAAAGAGGCAAAAATGAAAACTGGGCAGAACTCACCGTAAGAGAAAGCATATCTTCTACTGCAAATGAGGCTTTGGAAGCAGGAGCTATTGATTTAATTGCTTCGAGTATTGATTCATTACTCCAATCAATAGACAGCACAACAGTAAATACAAATGCCGGTGCCAAAACTCTTAATACTGCAGGTGCTGCAACAGATTTTAAAGAAAAAAACTGGAAAGAAGAGTTAATGACTCTTATTAGCGACCCCAATGTAGCTTATATTTTCCTGATGCTTGGGTTTTACGGAATACTTTTTGAGCTTTACAGTCCGGGAGCTATATTTCCCGGTGCACTCGGGGCAATTTCAATTTTAATCGGTGCCTATTCTATGCAGATGCTTCCTGTAAATTATGCAGGGCTGGCATTGATAATTGTGGGATTTATCCTCTTTATTCTGGAAATATATATAGCAAGTTTCGGCTTGCTTTCTATTGGCGGTACTGTATCAGTTCTGCTTGGTTCTATTATGTTAATTGATTCACCGGTGGAGTTTATGGATATTTCAATGAGTGTCATTATTACAGTTACCGTATTAACGGCTTTATTTTTCTTTTGGATAATTTCTTCAGGAGTAAAAGCGCAGTTCAATAAAAAATCACCCGGCGGAACAAATATTAAGGGTGAAAAAGGAAGAGCAGTTACTGATATTGCACCAAATACTCCCGGAAAAGTATATGTTCACGGTGAAAACTGGAAAGCAGTCTCTATGGATAAGATTGATGAAGGAGAAAGTATTGAAGTTGCTGATATTGATGGTTTTACACTAATCGTAAAAAAAGGCTGATTATTTATGAAGTATCTTGTTTTTTTATTTGTTTTTGTAATTTCAGTTAATGCCTCTGAAGAAAGAGAGATTATTAAGGTAGCATTAAGTTTTGATGATGCCCCTATGGCTTCGTCATATCTCAGAGGTCAGGAAAGAACCGGCAAATTACTGAAAGCTCTTGAGAAAAATGAAATAAAAGCTGTATTTTTTGTTAATTCGGCTAAATTTGGTAATCATAACGGATATGATAGAATTAAAAAATATGATTCTGCTGGTCATTTTATAGCCAACCATACTGCTTCACATCCTATGTTAAGTAAAGTCTCTGCTGCTGAATATATCAGTGAAATTATTGAATGTGATAAAAAGATTAAAAATTTTAAAAATTTTCGCAAATGGTTTCGATATCCTTATCTCGATCAGAGCCGTGATATTCCAAAAAGGGATTCCGTATGGAATTTTCTGGATGAAAATGATTATAAAATTGGTTATTGCACCATAGATAATTATGAATGGTATATCAACAGTCAATTTAACAAAAATATTGATAAAAATTTAGATATTATTAAATTCAAAAATTATTATTTTTCACATATTTTAGAAAGCATTTATTTTTATAATGATATTGCGTATAATACAATGGGATATAGTCCTCCACACGTATTGCTGCTTCACGAAAATGATATAAATGCTTTGTTTCTGGATGAACTTATTGCTTTTCTTAATAAACACAATATTGAATTAATATGCCCTGAAGATGCTTATGCAAATGCTGAATTAAATAAAAGACCCGATGTAAAATTTAATTATCAGGGAAGAGTGGCATCAATAGCATATGCAAATGATTATAGCGGAAAACTCGTTCAAAAATCCGAAAATACAAAATTTTTGGATAGTCTTTTTATTGAATATGAAATTGTTAATTTACCATTAAATAAGGAGTAGTATTATGCCTTTTTCTCCGTTGCTAATAATTGTATTATTTGTCGCTTTTGTTTTATTCTCTGCTATTAAAATTATCAGAGAATACGAAAGAGCTGTAGTATTCAGACTTGGACGCTACATAGGTACAAAAGGACCGGGAATTATTATTTTGATTCCATTTATTGATAAAATGGAAAAAGTATCATTAAGAACAATTACTATGGATATTGACCCTCAGGATATTATCACAAAAGATAACGTATCTGTAAAAGTGAATGCAGTGCTTTATTTTAGAGTGATTTATCCTGAAAAAGCAATTATTGATGTGGAGCATTATCTTTTTGCTACCAATCAAATTTCCCAGACTACGCTCAGAAGCATAGTAGGGCAGAGCGATTTGGATGAATTGCTCATTGAACGGGACAGAATTAATCAGAGACTTCAGTCAATAATTGATGACCATACCGAACCTTGGGGGATAAAAGTATCATCTGTGGAAGTGAAGCAGATAGATTTACCTCTTGAGATGCAAAGAGCTATGGCACGTCAGGCAGAAGCCGAAAGAGAGAGACGCTCAAAAGTAATTGCTGCCGACGGTGAATTTCAGGCTGCCAAAAGACTTGCTGATGCAG
>CAZIXJ010000060.1:0-5562 GCA_964542835.1 uncultured Hyphomicrobiales bacterium | reverse complement strand
CCAGGTTTACCTGGGCCAGGGACATGTTTGTGCTTGCTGATGCAGCCGCTCAAATACAGGATTATCCGGTTGCACTTCAGTTGAGATATTTGCAGACACTTGCTGATGTAGCCACTGAGAAAAATTCTACTACAATTTTCCCTGTTCCGATTGATTTGCTTACTCCTTTTATGGAAAAAGGTAAGGCAGTTACAGTAGAAAAGCTCGCTGACATAAAAAAATCATTAGATGAATTCGAAGCAAGCGAAATCAAAAGAAAAAGCAAGAAGAGTGAGTAATAATTAATTACTTAAAAAATTTAAAAAGCCCGAAGATTTCTTTCGGGTTTTTTTGTATGGTCGAAAAAAATAATATGGCAGTTCTCTTGGATTATAAATAAAAATTGATTATATTAATTAGGCTGATTTATGAATATTACTATTTCATAATAAATAAAAGAGCTTAATATGGATAGCTACCATCAGTTAGACCAAATCGCAATATCTGTGAAATCCCACAGATTACTCAAGCAGTTGCTGAAAGAAAATCCCAAACTTGAGGAAATAATGCGTAATACACACAATGATACCGAATTACTTGTGGGGGTAAGAGACTGGGTATTCGAGGAATTACGAAAAAGTCCTGATGCATATAATTTTTACCGAAGTGGCAACCCAAGCCGTGAATTATTTGAGAAGCTGCAATGGAGAGATTTTGCTATTATTCGAATTCTTGATTACATTGATAATGCCGACAGAGAATTTGACGACCTCAATCTTCGCGGTGAAAAAGCAATTAGCAATCCAATAAAGCTAATATGGCTTGCTGTAAATTATGGCACTGGTGGTGCAAAACCATCATTTTTTGAAGATATGCTAAGGCTTTTCAGGCAGTTTTCCGGTAACAGAGTAGTAGAAAAACCTGACATTAAGAAATTGGAAGAATGGATGTCGCGTTTTCCTTCAGGGCTTGACCCCAGAATCATTAAATTGCGTGAAGAAAACCGGGAGCGTATTTTAAAAATTATCATTGAAAAAATTGAAACCGGTGAGATTCCCAGCAATATTTATCAGTTCGAAGAAGGAATGACAAAATCTCAAAAATTACTGAAAGCTCTTGAATGGTGGAATGAATCCCGATTTCATCTAAGGTTTGCAGTTCGCTCTCCAAGATTACTCAATGAATTATTGGGGAATTCTTTAGACCCCGATACGATGAAAATACTCTATGAAGCCGAATCAATGGGAATTCCGTTTTTTGTAAACCCTTATTATCTCTCTCTGTTACATGTGAGAGTGCCTTATTTTGCTATAGGTGCTGATTTGGGAATTCGCCATTATATTATTTATAGTAAGCAATTGCTTGAAGAATATGGAAATATTGTTGCATGGGAAAAAGAAGATATTGTAGAAGAAGGAAAGCCGAATGTAGCAGGCTGGATTTTACCGTCTCATCATAACGTACACAGAAGATATCCTGAAGTGGCAATCCTTATCCCTGATACTATTGGTAGGGCTTGCGGAGGATTGTGTGCCTCATGCCAGAGAATGTATGATTTTCAGCGTGGCAATCTAAATTTCAATCTTGATAAATTGAAGCCTGATGAAAAATGGCCCCAAAAATTAAAAAAATTACTCGACTATTATGAAAATGATTCTCAATTAAGGGATATTCTTATCACTGGCGGTGATGCTCTTATGAGTTCGGACAAATCTCTCGAATCACTTCTGGATGATATTTATAATATGGCTAAACGAAAAAAAGATGCAAATCTCAACAGAAAAGATGGTGAGAAATATGCCGAACTGGTTCGGGTCAGACTTGGGACGAGACTACCCGTATATTTGCCGCAGAGAATTACACCGAAATTAATAAAAATTCTTGGAGATTTCAAAGAAAAGGCATCTGAAGTGGGTATCAAACAATTTTTTATTCAAACACACTTCGAATCTCCGCTTGAAATAACGCCTGAATCAAAAGAATCCATAGAAAAACTGATTTCTGCCGGTTGGATTGTTACTAACCAACATGTATTTACTACCGCTTCTTCGCGACGGGGACATACCGCCAAACTGCGTAAGGAACTAAATGATATTGGCGTGCTGAACTACTATACTTTCACTGTGAAAGGCTATATGGAAAACCAGTATAATTTTGCCACAAATGCCAGAGCAATGCAGGAGCAAATCGAAGAAAAATCTTTCGGGAGAGTTCCTGAAGAATCCTTTGATACTCTCAGGTCATTTCTTGACAGTCCGGAAGATATTAATAATAATATTGATAAACTGAGAGAGCAAACAGGATTGCCGTTTCTTGCTTCCGACAGAAACGTACTTAATCTGCCGGGCGTAGGCAAGAGTCTTAGCTTCAGAACCATCGGCATTACCCGCTACGGAAGAAGAATTCTCGAATTTGACCACGACAAAACAAGAAACCATAGCCCGATAATTGATAAAATGGGTAAAGTGATAATCATAGAGTCCAAATCAATCAAAGAATATCTTAATCAATTAGAAGAAATCGGTGAGGAAATTGATGAATATGAATTTGTGTGGGGTTATTCAATAGGACTTACCGAACCGAGAATGCCACTTTATGATTATCCTGATTATGATTTTGAAATAACGGAAGAATACACAAATCTGGAGATATGAGATTACGGATAATAATAGATTAAAATTTTTTTTTACTATTTGAGGTAATATTATCAAAAAGCAAAATTTAATAATTGTATCAGTGTTAATAATCATCGGATTAGCACTTTCTTATTTATTTTTGAATTCAAATGATGGAGGAGAAATGTCTGATAAATCTTCTGAAAAAAGGTTTGAATTACCTGATGTCAGATATGAGAGTAATACTTCAGTCGAGGAGGCTTTGCAAAATCGCAGGTCTGTTAGAAATTTCAGCGATAAACCCCTTTTGCTTACGGATGTCTCTCAGTTGCTATGGGCTGCTCAGGGATTCACAGATGACAGGGGCTTGAGAACTTCGCCGTCAGCCGGGGCATTATATCCGCTTGAAGTATATATCATTGCTGACAGAGTGGATGGACTGAAGAGCGGAATATACAAGTATAATCCGAAAGAGCATAATATTCGGTTAATCAAGCAGGGGGCATTCCTGTCAGAATTGTCAGGAGCAGCTCTCGGGCAGACTTCTGTGGGGAATTGCAGTGCAGCTCTGGTTTATTCCGCAATATACGAACGCACCACACAAAAATATGGAGACAGAGGTATAAAATATGTTCATATGGAAGTTGGGCATTCTGCACAGAATGTATGCCTGCAGGCTATTGCCCTGAATTTGTCAACCGTGGTAGTCGGAGCATTTAATAATTCGGAAGTTAAATCATTAATAAATATGCCGGACGAAGAGAATCCACTATACATAATTCCCATAGGAAACAAATAGAATAGACTTTAAAAATAAATTGTTTCGTAAATTAGAATTATTTTTATATATTTACATATCATTTATTGAAAGGATGTAGATAAGTGAGATGGGAAGAAATTGTAATTTGAAAAATTGGATTTTGGTAAAGTGGAAAAAATAGGCGACATAGAAATCAGAGTAGTTGGTAAATCAGGAAATTTAGAATTGAAGCCTGATAACTATGACATAAAGCATATTGCAAGTATTTTGCAAAATGTTGAGGATTTGCTGTATCCAAACAATAAAAAAGACCGCCCTCTTATCACTTACGATATACAGAGGGATCAGTAAGGCATATTTTTAAAACATCAATTCAGTATATCATTGGGTTTAGCGCTATATTAGGACAAATCAAGGAATCTAATTCAATTGATTTTCTTGATTTGAAAACTGCAAGAGCCATTGAAAGTATTCAACTACTATCGCAACAAAAAAACTATGAGTTTCAGTTTATTACGTCTGTAAAAAATGATATTGAACTTTCAATAAATCCGGACACTCGATTTTTTAGAACAGAAAATATGTGGGCAGATGCTGAATTTTATTTTTATGGCATACTTAAAGACGCAGGAGGAAAAAGCAAAGCTAATATACATTTAGATACAGATGATTATGGTTATTTAGCCATTGAAACCGGACAGGATTTTTTAATGGAACAAGAAGAGAACTTATTGTACAAGAAATTTGGTGTTAGAGCAACAGGCAAACAGAATTTAGAAACAGGCGAAATTGATACCAAGTCGCTAACACTTGTTGAGTTGATTAATTACAACCCAAAATTTGATGTCGATTATTTGACTTCTTTGATTACTAAAGCTAAGAAAAACTGGAAAGGCATAAATACAGAAGAATGAGAGGAGGCTATTCTGCAGGTTAGAATAATTGCAAACCGAACTCCCCATTTGTGCCGGAGTTCGGTTTGGTGATTTAATAATAGCATAAGAATTTTAATTTATTTTTTCACTATGAATTTAGCCATTAGTTTTTCCCCGTTTTCTGTAATTACCTGCACAAGGTATGTGCCGTTATCTCTGTCGGTTA
Organism: uncultured Hyphomicrobiales bacterium; assembly: GCA_964542835.1. GTDB lineage: Bacteria > Bacteroidota > Ignavibacteria > Kapaibacteriales > UBA2268 > CAZIXJ01. The sequence continues at coordinate 1,107 of CAZIXJ010000060.1, read as the reverse complement.
AGAACCACTGTTCTATGCCTTCATCTCCCTGCTTCCAGTCCGTAATATCCTGTATATAATTACCGGCAAGGTCTGTAAGTATTATTTTGTACTGAACTGGTTCTAAAAGATAAAACTCGATATTTACTACGTCTTGAGCTGGATTAGGAAATACTTTAAGGTCTGTAAGTGTTTGCTTGCTCAAATTACACAATCCGAGCAGCGACTCTTCATTCCCTACTTCCGCACATGCTTCTTCCGGCTGCAATTCACCTTTCTGCACATCCTCGACTAATTGAATTTCTTTTTCGAGTTGCTCTCTTATATCTTCCGGCAGCTTACTTAAGAATTCTTCACTCGGATAGTACCAGAGAGTTATTGATTGATAGAAATCAAGAGAATCAAGCTCTTCTTTGGTAAGATTATAGTATGGAAGATGTATATCAACAGGAATTAAATATCTGTATTTATAGGATGCGAGCATATTGTCGAAAATTGCTTTTTGCTTGTCATATTTTTCTTTTGCCTCAATGTATTTAGTGTCTGAAATTCCAGAAGTATCATTTCTTATTTTTCTCCATTCTTTATTAATTTCATCATAATAATTATAAATTCTTCTGGATTCATTATTTGTTTCCCATAAAGCCAAATCGTGATATTCTAAAGTGGACAAATCTTCCAATATCAAAGGACATAATCTTGATTTAGTATCTGTTGGTAATATCCCTTGCAAATAATAATATGATTGCAGCATAATTGAATTAGTTAAATCATCAATTAACGTCAAATTTGTATTAAAATATTCTTTAATATTATTTATTCTTTTATTAGCCGGTAAATAAGTTTTATACCAATTAATTTTTCCTGTGCTGTCGTGTTTTGATACATCAGTGGTCCATTCATAAATAATATTTTTCTTTAAAATAATTTCTTTATTTGGCAGGTCCTCAGATGTAATATTATCAGAATCATACCAATCAATAATTCTATTCCTGTATATTCCGGGCATATAATAATCATCCTGTGGAATAGTAACAGTACTGTCAGAGAAAGTAATTCCAAGAGATTCTAATGTTTCTTTGGGAAGAATAATACCTTTTGATTTAATTTTCATCTCTTCTGAAGGGT
>CAZIXJ010000059.1:0-10561 GCA_964542835.1 uncultured Hyphomicrobiales bacterium | reverse complement strand
CGATGAAGTGCATGAAATAGCTCAGGGGCGTGTCTGGACGGGAGTTGCAGGCAAACAAAACGGGCTTGTGGATGAACTTGGAGGATTATATGATGCAATTAGAATTGCAGCGGATATGGCTGATATTGATGTAGAAAAAGCAAAAATTATTGAATATCCTGCTCCTCAGTTGTTTGATTTGAGTAAATTATTGCCGGGATTTGGTGTTGCTTCTGAAATAAAAGAAGACCCGCAGCTAAAAGATTTGAAATTCAGAATGGATAATAACGGAATGCCACTCTTAATGCTTCCGATAGATTACGTGCCTCATAAATACAATGAATAAATAAATATTGAGATGATTTGAATATAAAAACCGGATTTGAAATATAATCCGGTTTTTTTTTAGTATTAGGCGATTATTGGAATTACGACCTTTTTTATCTTTCAAAGTAATGTGCCACACCGAGAAATGTGGCACATATAAAAACTTTTCATCAGCTTGATAATAAATTATTCCTGCTCAGCAAGCCATCTTTCAGAATCTATTGCAGCACTGCAGCCACTGCCGGCAGCAGTAACAGCCTGACGATAGACGTGATCCTGTACGTCTCCGCATGCAAAAACGCCCGGGATATTTGTATAGGTAGATTTGCCTTTTGTTCTCAAATACCCTGTTTCGTCCATATCAAGATAATCTTTGAATATCTGCGAATTAGGAGTATGACCAATAGCGAGAAAAGCTCCTCCCACTTCCAGGTTACTTATGTCGCCTGTCTTAGTGTTCTTTAGTCGGAGAGCAGTAAGTTTTTTCTGCCCCATATTGGTTTCGCCAAGATATTCATCTACTACAACATTTGTCATAATACTAATTTTTGGATTTTTCTGAGCTCTTTCGAGCATAATTTTTGATGCACGGAATTCATCTCTTCTGTGAATTACCGTTACATGCTCAGCAAAGTGAGTAAGATAATTTGCTTCTTCCATAGCGGTATCCCCACCACCGATTACTGCAATTTTTTCGCCTTTGAAAAAGAAACCGTCGCAAGTAGCACATGCAGATATTCCGGCACCCCAGTAAGTCTGTTCACTTGGAATATTTAATTTTTTTGCGGTAGCTCCCGTAGCAATAATTACTGCATCGGCAGTATAATCTTTATTTTCAGATTTCAATTTGAAAGGTCTTTCGCTAAAATCCACTTCGTTTATTGTTTCATAAATTGATTTGGCTCCGAATCTCTGAGCCTGCTTTCTGAAAATTTCCATCATTTCAGGACCCTGTATGCCATCAGCAAATCCCGGATAGTTCTCCACTTCCGTAGTAATTGTTAACTGTCCGCCGGGCTGCTGCCCTTCAAAAATTATTACTTCAAGATTAGCTCTTCCTGCATAAAGTGCAGCTGTAAATCCTGCAGGTCCTGTACCGACTACTGCTACCTGATGATGTTCAGTCATTTTTTTTCCTGTATTTTATTATTGATAAAAAAATTATTAACGAAATTATATAAAAATACTTATATTACCATTCAGCAATATAGGTAAGACGAACTGCATTACAGCAGTATTGTTATCGTGCTTATTTTGGTATTCTACTCTTCTCGAGTGGCTTCCATATAATAAGTATCAAAGCCGTAAAGTTGGCAAATACGGATAATGTAGTTAGTCCCGTAAGTGTACCTGAGCGATATCTTTCAAAGAAAAATTCATTTATTACAGGATGAAATGAATCTCTTATTCCATCAATGTATAATGCTAATTGAATTTGCAAATCATAATACATTCTTATAAATTCTATGGGAGATGAAAGAAAAAACAAAGCAATAGCCATAAATAGCCAACCGTGATTTTTCATCGAAGATTTGTACCTGAAAGTAATTATCAGGACAGATAAAAACGTGATAATGTAGCCGATGGTAGAATAAAAAGAAAGAGAACTATAAAGAAAAATAGTCTGGAATACGGCATCTGGAGGTTTGTCTGATTTAAGAGGCAAATTTGGTAGGGGTTCGAAAATGTCATAAGCAATAACGGATTTCATAATATTTCCGCCAAGCCACAATATTATTCCGATTATGCAAATACTTAAAACGATTTTGATTATTCTGTTCATAAAGCTAAATAAAATAAATAAATTATGAAAAAAACTAAAAAATATTTGTATATTTACCGATAAAATTAGTAATTTACAAATAATTATCGGATTATATTGATATTTTTTTGAAAAAAATGCAGAATAATTATGAAAAACAGCATACTAATTTTGTCAGTATTTTTGCTCTTTTTGAGTAGTTGTGAGAATACAAATAATTGCGCCGATGAGACAGAGTTTATACTCTATGGCGAATTAATTAATATCCGGCAGGGCGATACACTTGAATTGCCTTATGAAAAATTTCTACTTGCAGGAGAAGTGTCGTATGATACTGAAATCAAACAGGATACTGTAATTAATCAGGATACTGTAATCGTTACGGACACAATTTTTAAAAATAAGACATTCGCCTTTTCCGTTATTTCAGATACATCGGAACATAATTATATTTTAAGTCCCGATGAGGAAATTGAAAATGGCAATGAAGAAATCGGAGAGAAGTTCGACAGGGTAAAGATTTATCTGAACGATGTAATGGTAAATACTGACTCTACTATGTCTTATGCCATAATCAATATTTATAAAGGTGTGTTTTTCTCAGATTGTAGTTCCTGGTAAAAAAAATATATGAAAAATAAAGCGACTTTTTCTAAAATAGATTTGACTTCGGTTTTCGATGAAAACCGTTTTAGTAATATTGGAGATGATTATGTTGCATCAGGTGTTTCCACTGATACACGAGAAATACGAAAAGGTAATATTTTTGTAGCTCTAAAAGGTGAGAAATTCGATGGGCATTCGCTTATTGAGGAAGCATTCAGAAAAGGTGCTTCTGCTGCCGTTATTAATGAAAACAGCGATATATACATCAATTCTGATTTTCCCGTTATAAGGGTAGAAAATACAGTTGATGCTCTCGGAAAGCTGGCAAATTATCACAGAAACAGATTTGACATTAAGCTGATATGCGTTGGTGGTTCTAACGGAAAAACCACTACCAAAGATATGATTGCCTCGGTACTTTCCAGCAAGTACAAAACTCTGAAGACTTATCGTAATTTTAATAATCGTATAGGCGTACCGCTAATGCTGCTTCAGCTCGATAACAGTTACGAAGCCGCAGTTATTGAAATAGCTACCAATCAGCCCGGAGAAATAGCCGAGCTTTCTGATATTGCCGCTCCGAATTTTGGTATCATCACAAATATCGGAAAAGAGCATCTCGAGCAGCTTATGGATTTGAGAGGAGTAGAGCTTGAAGAAACTTTTCTGTTCGGTTACTTAAGAGGAAGGGGCATTGCTATAATCAATGCTGATGATGAAATTTTGCTGAAATATACAAAAGTACTCGATAATTTCCATACTTACGGCTTAAGAAAAGAATCTCAGGTACGAGGTGAAATTACTACAGATACAGAATTAAAACCCTTATTAAAAGTCTTTTTCAAAGATGAAAATATAGTAATAAATCTCCAAACATTCGGAAGGATTTCGGCATTTAATGCACTTGCTGCTGCTGCATGCGGTCTGGCTATGGATGTGGAATTAGAAAAAATTAAAGCCGGGCTTGAATCATACGAGCCGGATCCGGAAACCGCCTATGGCAGAATGAGGCTGGAAAAAGTAAAAAATATTACGCTCATCAATGACTGCTATAATGCAAATCCGGCATCTATGAGAATAGCCCTCGAAACTCTTTCCAAATTTCAACTTGCAAAAAGGAAAATTGCTATACTCGGAGATATGCTTGAGCTTGGGCAATCCTCCGAAACAGAACATATTAATATCTTAAAGTATGCTTCAGATAAAGCCGGAAAAATTGTACTTTTTGGTGAAGAATTCAAAAAAGCACTGATAAATTCAGAATACGATAAATCTTTTGTGCATTTTGAGAATATCGATGATATTAAAGATTTTATTAAAGATTTTCCTGAAGCAGGAGATACAATACTTATAAAGGGTTCGAGAGGAATGAGGCTCGAAAGAGTAACAGAACATTTTAAATACGAATAATATTCTTGTCAATATTAAGTATTTTTTGTAATTTCGATATTATTTTAAATTTACTTATGCGGAAAATATGGGAAAAATTATAACTTTGGCAAATCAAAAAGGAGGAGTAGGCAAGACTACTACTTCTATCAATCTGTCTGCATCGCTTGCAGCTCTGGAATATAAAGTGCTTTTGCTTGATATTGATCCTCAGGCTAATTCCTCTGCCGGAGTAGGATATGACACAAAAAAAATGGAAAACACCGTTTACGAAGTTTTAATCAACAATCTTGACCCGAGAGAGACTGTACTTGAAACTCAAATGCCCAATTTATTCCTTATGCCTTCTCATATTAATCTCGTAGGTGCAGAACTTGAAATGGTAGGAGTAAAGCAGCGCGAGCTTATTCTTAAAAATATTATTACCGATATCAAAGATGATTACGATTATATCATAATTGACTGTCCTCCGTCATTAGGACTACTTACGGTAAATTCCTTAAGCGCTGCCGACTCAGTGCTGATACCGGTACAATGTGAATACTATGCACTTGAAGGTCTCGGACAGCTCCTCAATACTATTTCAATAGTTCGGTATCAACTCAATAAAGACCTCGATATCGAGGGAGTGTTACTTACTATGTATGACTCCAGACTTAGAATATCGAATCAAGTTGTGGATGAAGTGAAAAAGCACTTCGAAAACAAAGTATTTGAAACAATTATCGCAAGAAATGTAAGGTTAGCAGAAGCACCAAGCCACGGTAAACCCGTACTACTATATGATGCCGTAAGTACCGGCGCTCAGAATTACCTTCAGTTAGCAAAAGAATTGATAGATAATAATAAAAATATATTGCCGAGCAGCAATATATAAATATAAAAACGTCAGATAAAAACATTAATAATTACTGAGACAAATAATGAAGTTATTCATATTGATTTTACTGATAAATTCTGTTGTTTTTATCAATGCTCAGAATACTGATACACTTTCAGTAAAAAAAGTAATTGATATTGCAAGGGAGAACAATCCGGACTTATTAATGAAAAAGCAGGAAATATTATCTGCTAAAAAAGATGTATTTATTAATTCGGCTCCCGATAAAATGCAGTTTATTTTTATGAGAGAGGGAATCGAAAATGGTAATTTTGCCGAGCAGCAATTATGGCTTACACAATATTTTGATTTTCCGCTAAAAACATTTGCGGAAATATCTGCCGACAAATCCGCAGTAAAAGCACTTGAAAATGAATATAAAACTCTTGAAAAAGAAATTAAAAGCGAAGTAAAAAAAGCATATACTGAAATTGCTTATGCAATGCAATTTATTGATATGACTAAAAGGCAGCGTGGCATAATTGATTCGCTCAGAATAGTTACAAATCTCAAACTCGAAGCTGGCATATCCACTCAAATGGATTTGATGAAAGCAGAAATACTTCTCGAGCAGATAAAGTATGAGCTTAAAGATGCCGAAATAATGCTTCATACTGCACGATATGCATTATTTACGTTAATAGGACTTGACCCCGAAAAGCAAACTTATGAAGTAGTCTTTCCGGATTCACTCCTGTATCAGGAAATTGACATAAAGCAGAAATACGTATTGGATGAGATAGAAAATTATCCTGCCTACAGTGCAAATTTATATACTACTGAAGAGCTAAATAAAAGGAAAAAAGCCGTTAATTATGATTATTTTCCCGATTTGAATATCAGCTATTATCGGCAGGATATCGGAGGCGGATACGACTTCCAAGGATATGAATTCGGGCTGAGCATACCTTTGTGGTTCGGACTTGATCAGAATCAGAAAGCCCGGCAGATTGAAATAAAAAAAAGTGCCTCTGAAATTAATCAGAGAAAGCTTTTGCTTCAGATAAAAAAAGAAATAGAATACGCATGGCACGGTTACGATGAAAGCAAAAATAAAATTAATATTTATCTGCAGAATATTCTTCCAAAATCCGGTGAACTTATGCGACTTAATATGATAGCATACAGAGAAGGGCAAATAGAACTCCTGCAGTTTTTGGATACACAGAAAATGCACATTGAAAATGAAATGAAATATTATAACGAATTAAAAAATTACTACCTTCAGCTTATAGAACTTGAAAAATTTCTTGATGAAGAATTAATATTCGAAACAAATTAAAAAAAACGGTGAATATATGAAAAAGTTTTTTCTGATACCTTTGATATTTATTCTGTCCTGTGGCACTGAAAAAGCACCTCAGACAGAAGCGGAAGATTCCTCGCCTCCATCTCTCACAAGCGAAGAAGAGATATTACCGGAAATACTTGAAATTTCTGATAAACAACTCGAAGAATTGAATCTGCAAAGCATTTTAGCTGAAAAAAAGATTACTCAGGTAGAGATAGCTGCTCCCGGTACTGTATATCCGGACCCTACTACCTATTCCATCGTATCGTCACCTATAAGCGGAAGAGTAAGCAAAATCTATGCTCACGAAGGAGAGAATGTCCTTAAAGGTCAGGTAATTGCTGAGCTTCAAAGCCTCGAATTTGCTTCTATGATTTCAGATTACGTAAGAAGTGAAGCTGAAACTGAATATTTCAAATCTCAACTCGACAGGCTTACAAAATTAACTGAACAGAAAATCAGCCCTCAGTCAGAGCTGGAACTTGTAAAATCTGAATATCAGAGAGCACTTGCTACAAACAAAGGTATGTATGCAAAGCTCCTTTCAATCGGATTAAATGAAAAACAAATAGAATCTTTTGCAACATCTGATAAACAAACTAATCCTGTATATGAAATAAAATCACCCATAAGCGGCATTATTGATAAGCATCTTATAGAACTGGGACAGTCGGTGGATATGTATCAAAAACTGATGGATATAATTGACAACAAAACTGTACTTATAAAAGGCTACCTTTCTCCGGAAGATGCTGCAATAGTAAATAAAGGAGATACGGTAATTACAATTTCTCAGAAAAGCAATGAAAACAAAGAAATCATAGCTATCGTAAAATCAATAAATCCTGCTCTCGATGAAGAAAACAAATCAGTGGTAATTAATATTTATGCAAATACAAAAAACTCCTTTCCCCGTCCGGGTGAAAATGTGAGATTATCTGTTCTTACTTATTCTTCTAAGGAAGTAGTTTCAGTTCCATTGAGCAGCGTAACGTATTTTCGGGATATTCCGGTTATCTTTATTCAGAAAGATAAGAATACTTTCGAAATCAGACAGGTGAAAATCTGCAGAACTACTGATAATATAGCTGTGCTATGCGAAGGAGTTGATACGGGGGAAAAAATAATTACTAATCAGGTGTTTTCTCTAAAAGCACTTACAAAATTCAGTGAATATGCTGAATAATGCAAAATAATCAGGAGAAATTAAATTGATTTTAAATAGTATAATAGATTTTAGTCTTAGACAAAAATTTGTAGCATTATCTCTTGTTGTGCTTATGGCTTTTGGCGGCTTTATGGCACTGAGAGATATTCCGATTAATTCACTCCCGGATGTTACTCCGGTTCAGGTGCTTGTCATTACCAAAGCAGGTCGATATTCTCCATATGATGTGGAAAAATTAGTAAGTTACCCTATAGAAAATTCCATGAACGGGCTTCCCGACGTAAAAGAAGTTCGTTCAATTTCTCAGTTTGGCTTGTCAGCGGTTACGATAGAATTTGATGAAGGAACTGATATTTACTTTGCCAGGCAGATAGTTAGCCAGAGGCTGCAGAGCGTAATGGATGAGCTTCCCGAAGGGGTTTCCACTCCCAATCTGGGTCCGATTTCTTCTGCTCTCGGTGAAATTTATCAGTACGAGGTAAGAGGCGGTAATAAATCCCTTACGGAGCTGAGGACTATTCAGGACTGGATAATAGCACCACAGCTAAAAACAATCAAAGGAGTTACTGAAATTAATTCTTTCGGTGGATTTGTAAAGCAATATGAAATTACTGTGCTGCCGGGAAGACTGAGAGTGCTGGAAATTGGGCTGGAACAGGTAATAGCTGCCATTGAGAATAACAACAGCGTATCAGGAGGTAATTTCCTGGAGCATAACAGAGAGCAATTTATAATTCGCGGATTTGGACAGATACGTTCTGAAAAAGACATTGAAGAAATTGTAGTTGCCAATCTTAACGGCAGACCGATTTATATTCGGGATGTAGCTGAGATAACTTTAGGAAAGCAACTCAGGCAAGGTGCCGTTACCAGAGACGGCAGAGGTGAAGTAGTTACCGGTATTGTAATGATGCTGCTTGACGGAAACAGCCGTGAAGTAATTTCATCAATAGAAGAAAAAATAGCCGGCGTAAACAAATCATTACCTGATGGAGTCTATATAGACAAATTCTACGACCAGAGCGACCTCATCAATCGCACTACTTCTACTCTTACTACCAATCTCGTGGAAGGCGGATTTTTAGTGATTGTGGTTTTGCTGTTGCTTCTGGGAGAAATTCGCGGAGCAATAATCGTAGCTTCAGTGATACCGCTTTCTATGCTGTTTGCATTTATCGGAATGCGAGAATTCGGACTTGCTGCAAATCTTATGAGCCTCGGAGCTATTGATTTCGGAATGGTTGTAGATGGCTCAGTAGTAATGATAGAAAACATCGTTCATAAAGTGCAAAAAAGTGACGGGAAAAAGAAAAAAGTACTTATAATCCGAGAGGCTGCTCATGAAGTAGCCCGACCAATATTCTTTGGTGTGCTTATTATCCTTATGGTATATGTACCGATAATGACGTTCTCCGGTATGGAGGGAATCTTATTCAAGCCAATGGCGATTACAGTAGCAACTGCCGTTTTTGGCTCTCTGATACTTGCCTTTGTGTATGTGCCTGCTATTTCTGCTATTGTATTCAGAAAAGGAATAAAATTAAGAAAAAATTACGTAGTAATGTGGATGCAGCCACTATACAAAAAATTTCTCGATAAAGCTCTAAACAGAAAATATGTAGTATCAGGTATTGCACTTTTAGTATTTGCATTTTCAATTTTTATTATGACGAGACTTGGAACTGAATTTTTACCGGAGCTTGATGAAGGCTCTATATTAGTAGAGCAGGTGAGAATGCCAAGCGTTACCCTTCAGGAATCAGTAGAAAATGCCGACTGGCTTGCCGGAAAAATTAAAGAAAACATTCCCGAAGTAGAGACAGTAGTTCCTAAAACCGGGCGTTCCGATCTTGCCAATGACTGGATGGGGGTTCATCAGGTGGACGTCTGGGTGTTACTGAAACCAATGGATGAATGGAGAGACGGAGTTACAAAAGAAGCAATTCAGGATATGATAAGACCTTATCTTGAAACTGAACCGGGGCTGTCATATAATTTTACTCAACCAATAGCTATGCGTGTAGATGAACTTACCTCCGGCGTAAAATCAGATATTGCAGTAAAAATATTTGGCGAGGAGCTGGACGAGATGAGCAAAATAGGTGATGCAATAACAAAGGCAAGTTCGAGCCTGCCCGGAACAGATAATATTTATCTTGAAATACCAATAGCACAACCTTATTTTAATATTGCCATTAATCGCGAAGCAGTAGCCAGCTACGGGCTAAATGTAAATGATGTGCAGAGAGTTATCGAATCCGGTATTGGTGGAAGTGTAGTCGGCGAAGTATTCGAAGGGCAGAGAAGATTTGATATGATAGTAAGATTCCCGGAACATCTGAGAGATAATTTTGAAAAAGTAAGGAATATACCGGTTTATCTTCCTGACAGTAAAGGTTTTATACCGCTTAAAGAAGTAGCTGAAATAAAATCAGAAGAAGGTCCGAGAGAAATATTCAGAGAAAACGGTTGGAGAAGAGTAGTTGTAAGCATAAATCTAAAAGACATTGATATTGGCACATACGTTTCAAATCTGCAAAAAGCAATAGATGAGCAGGTAGATGTACCTGCAGGATATTTTCTGCACTATGGCGGTGCTTTTGAAAATCAGCAAAGAGCTATGAATCATCTGTTAATAGTAGTGCCTCTTGCCTTACTTTTAATTATGGGACTGCTTTATATGATGTTTGGGCAAATAAGATACGCACTTCTGATATTTTTGAATCTGCCTTTTGCACTTTCGGGAGGTATTTTCATTTTATGGATACGGGATATTTATCTGTCGGTTTCGGCAAGTATTGGTTTTGTAGCACTATTTGGAGTAGCCGTATTGAATGGGATTGTACTCGTATCACATATGAATGAATTGCGACAAAAAGGAATCAAGTTAAAAGATGCAGTAATTCAGGGAGCTACGGACAGACTGCGACCGGTACTGATGACTGCACTTGTAGCATCTCTCGGATTTATACCAATGGCGTTCAACGTAGGTCCCGGTTCTGAAGTCCAGCGACCACTCGCATCAGTAGTAATTGGAGGATTAATTACCGCTACTATGCTTACACTTCTTGTATTACCGACAATTTATTACTGGTTAGAAAATGATAACAAAATACCCGGGAATAAGGAAGAGTTTTAGTTAGAATAAATTAATTTTTT
>CAZIXJ010000058.1:8514-10637 GCA_964542835.1 uncultured Hyphomicrobiales bacterium | reverse complement strand
AATTACGAGAACAGATGTATATGAGCATTCAAGGCAAATGTTCGACCTTACAAATACCTGGCAAATGAAACAGTCAGAAGTAAAAACTATGAGGCGTGAGCTAAATGATGAAAATAAATCACCCTCTGATTCTCTGAAAAACGCATATGCCAAAAATCTTTTTGTGCTTGGAAGGACTCACGAAAAAATGGGTAATGCTGATTCTGCTGATTATTATTATAAAATTTCTGCTGAAAATTCTCAGCTTAGATATGAAGAATCTGCTAGATATTTATATGCTTATGCAAGATTTATTCAGGATACAGATCCATACACAGCCGATTCGCTTCTCGAAGTGATAATAAATACTCACCCTCTTACTGATTACGGAGAGGAAGCAAGAAATCAGCTTGGGTTTACAGATGCTTTTGTAATTGATTCAGTTGCAGAACTTTATGCATCAGGAGATAAAAACAGAAGATTTGGAAATAATTATTACGCAATTAATCAGTTTTTAAAAATTTATACTCATTATCCTGCTACAGAATATGCTCCAAAAGCTATCTATACTATTGGCTGGATGTATGAAGATAATAACTACGACGATTTGGCTTTATATTACTATAAATTACTTTTGGATGAATATCCAAGAACTGAATATGCTGAAGACATAAGGCTTACTGTTGCTTATATGGATGCTCTGGCAAAAGACGAACCGCTTCCCGATTCACTGAGGGAGAGAAAAATCCGCAAGCAAAAAGTAGCAACTGACAAAAAGCTGAAACCTGATCCGAATTTTGATCCTGCTATGCAGCAGGGAGCAGATGACCCCGGTAATATGGACCCAAGGGAATTGCTGAAAAATCCCGGAAAATTACTGAAAGAAAAGAAAAATCTCTTAAAAAATCCTAAAGAGCTGCTTAAAAATTTCAAAATGCCGAGCAAGGAAGAAATACTCGAAATGCCAAAATTAAATATAGATGCTGAAAAAGAAAATGTAGATAAAAATCCTTCTGATACTACAAAAAAGAGATAGATTTTTTGCCGGTATTAGCAGAAAATTAACTGATTAATTAATTATTTTTTACAAATGGAAAAAAAAGAAAAAAGCAATCAAATTTCAGAATTAGTACAGAAAAATGAAAAACTTGAAAAACAGTTGATGTGGTATAAATCTTTTTTTGATAATGCCACTGATGCAGTTTTTATTTTGCAGCCTGAAACGTGGAATGTACTCGATGCAAATGATTATGCTGCTGTATTACTTGGCAAATCAAAAGAAGAATTAATCGGAAGCACTCTTTCTCAGTTTCGCAGAATCTTTAAGCTATTGAAAAAATCAAGTTCTCCTATAGTATTAAGCGAATTAACGCTTGAAACAAATACCGGCAAAAATCTGATGGTAGAAGTAAGCGGAAGATTCGTAAAGCATAATAATCAGGAATTAATTCAGGCAATAGCAAGAGACGTAAGCGAGCAGCACGCACTTACAGATAAACTCGTTCAGGCAGATAAAATGGTTCTTCTCGGGCAGTTATCTGCCGGCGTATCCCACGAAATAAGGAATCCGCTTGCAGCGGTAAATCTCAACCTACAAGTTTTAAAACGCAATATTGGTGAGGAATCTCCTCATTATAATTACGTAAAAACAGCACTTCAGGGGGTAGATAGGATTTCAAGAATTGTAGAAGTAACTCTTAACTTTTCAAGACCTACAATGCCTGACATACAGGCTATTGATTTCAAAGTGCTTCTCAAAAATACTCTTGAGCTGGTATCATCTGTAATTAAGCGGAAAGAAATAAAGGTAGAAATTACTTCTGAAGAACAGCTGCCTCTAATTTCTGCCGATAATAAGCAGATGCAGCAAGTTTTCATCAATTTGATAAAAAATGCTGCTGATGCTATAGAAACGAAAGGAGTAATTACGATTCACAGTTATCTGGAGCAATCAAGCGGAAAAAATGATTCAGAATTTCTTGTAGTTTCTGTAAAGGATACCGGAGAGGGGATTGTCCCTGAAGATATATCCAAAATCTTTAATCCGTTTTTTACGAGGAAATCGGATGGTACCGGACTGGGCTTGCCGATAACTCAAAGAATTATGCACCAACATAATGGCATCATAGACGTCGAAAGTAAAT
>CAZIXJ010000058.1:0-8504 GCA_964542835.1 uncultured Hyphomicrobiales bacterium | reverse complement strand
TTGCCCGTAAATCGTTAAATTTGTTATATTTTTTTAACAAAGAGTAGAAAAACATTGCAGAAAAAAAATTACACAATTGTAGTTATTGAGGATGACCCTTTAGTAAATTCGACAATAAAAGACATAATGGGGTCAAAATATTCGAGAGTTGAGACTTTTACCAATGCAGAAGAAGGTCTCGATCAACTTCATATTTTAAGTCCTGATTTGATATTGCTTGATATTTTTCTCGGAAAAGCAAACGGTCTTGATATTCTTGAGCAATTAAGAAAACAGGGCTACACAATGCCCGTAATAATAATGACTGCTTTTTCGGATATCAAAATGGCTGTAAGGGCAATGAAGCTCGGTGCTGAAGATTTTATCGTAAAGCCGCTGGATCTTGAGCAACTTGAAGTATCCGTAGAAAGGGCTTTGAATAATTTTGATTTGAGGCGTCAGGTAAATATTCTTTCCGAACAGCTTAAAAAAGAGCAGCCAAGCCAAATACTCGGAGAATCCAAAGGAATTAAAGATGCAATGGATATGGCAAAACTCGTTTCAAAAGCTGATGACACTACTGTATTAATTACAGGAGAATCCGGGACCGGAAAAGAACTTCTTGCAAGATATATCCACGAAAATTCCCCAAGACAGAACGGTCCGTTTATTACTATCAACTGCGGAGCAATACCGAGAGAGCTTGCTGAAAATGAACTTTTCGGTTATGAGCGTGGTGCTTTTACGGGAGCTACCGAAAAAGTAAAGCAGGGCAAGTTCGAAATGGCTAATCACGGCACAATCCTTCTTGATGAAATTGCAGAGCTAAGTATGGAGCTTCAGGTAAAGTTGCTTCGGGTGCTTCAGGAAAGAAAATATTACAGACTGGGCGGTACGAAAGAAGTAAGCGTAGATGTAAGAGTAATTGCTTCAACCAATAAAGAACTTGAAAAGCTTGTGGAAGAAGATAAATTTCGCGAAGACTTATTTTACAGGCTTAATGTAGCCAGAATCGAAATGCCTCCTTTAAGAGATAGAGGAGAAGATATTATTAATATAGCCACAGCTTTTATTAATGAATTTAATAATAAATTCGGTAAAAACATAAGCGGATTTACTCCTCAGGCTGCTGATATTCTAATGAACTACCAATGGAAAGGCAATATCAGGGAGCTTAGAAATATCATAGAAAGAGTAGTGCTTCTCGAACAAAATGACATTATTGATGTAGATTCACTTGATTTTCTTAAAACTACAATCAGTACAAAATCAGTAAATAATAAATCCGTTATAGAAATACCCGAAGGGCAGCACTATCTTAAGATTTCCGGCTCGGGTGTAACTATGGCAAATGTTCTGAAAGATTTGCTTATACAAACTTTAAAGATTACTAACGGAAATCAGATAAAGGCTGCAAAACTGCTTGAAATATCAAGAGCTAAGCTAAGATACAGGATAGAACAATTAGGAATTAATATCTCAAATAAAAAAATTGAATGATTTTTTTGTTGCAAATTCAATATTATTTGATATATTAACGAAACGTATTAATACAATTTTATATAATAAATTTATTTTAATACAATTATTTAAGTATAAGAATGGATATTAATAAAATTAAGAAAGATTTAAAAAGTGATGACCCTTCAGTAAAAAGATTTGCTGCTGAAGAGATTATCAGTAATAATTTTTACGATGATGAAATTATCGGTATTTTCGTAAACGGGCTTACGGATTCTGATAAAGGCTTCAGAGATATTGCTTATCAGGGAATATCAAATGTAGCTCCGGAATATTCTTCAAAAGCTGCCGGTTTGGTAGCCGAATTAATTACTAAGCGTGATATTGAAGTAAGAAATCTTGCCGGAGAAATTCTAATGAATGCCGGCGAACCAGCAAGAGATGCACTGCTTGAGTACGTAAATAATGAAGATCAGGACGTAAGGAAATTTGCAATAGATATACTTGGGATTATTTCATCTGACAAAGAAGTACTGGATACGATAATGGCAAGGCTGGATGATACTGACTCCAACGTAGTGCTTTCAGTAATTGAAGCTGCCGGCAATATTGTAGAAAAGAATCCCGATTTATGTAGTGAATCTCTTATGTCTGTATGCCGAAACAAATACGAAAATGACTATGAAGCAAAAGCATTCATAATTGAATGTGCCGGCAAAATTAACCGTCCCGAAGCATCAGACTTTATGATTAATATACTTGAAACTGAAGAGGATGAATTTCTTCAGATTGCATGTATAGATTCTCTTGCTAATAATGCTGAAGATGAATATATCATAAAAAAATTAACCGAAAGAATTTACCATATTAATGATTCGCTGAAACCCGTAATACTCAAAACCATCATAGCTATTGCTCAAAGAATCGGTTATGAATTTATTCTGCCCGATGAAATTAGACACATAGCTCATAATGCTCTTTTGGATGATGATGAAGATATTCGTGCTGCCGGATTACTTGCTCTTGGTAATTTATATTACAAAAATGACATTAAATACCTTTTCAATGAAATAAGATATTTTAATCCGCAGATTTCAGAGCATATACTGTATATTCTTTTGAATAATTCAGAAAATCACGTAATTGACGAATTTATTAGTATTTACTCTGATGAACTTGCTGAAGAGAAAGAAAATGACAGCGAATCCGAACTGTTTGCCTTTATTCATAAAGCCTGGCTGGACAGCACTGAAGAAAGAAAATATTATTTTCTGACAAAACTGTTAGATAACTGTATTGAAAAAAATGACATTAATATTATAAAGGCAGTAAAAATACTATATGACCTTGATGAAGAAGCGGTAATGAAAATGATTAATAATTATGCAGATGAAAACTCTGAAAGAATTGATATTTTAAGAGATATGCTTAATTTTACAAATATATAATTATATAAAATAATTTTTAAAAAAAATTACAGACTTTACTATATGGCTCAGTTATTCAAATTTGGTGTACAGAAACAGGGAGCAACCGCCGGTGCTGCCGGCAGAGCTGCTGCCACATCATCCTCATCTCTTGAGATGACAGATGAAGTATTCGAAGATTACAGAGAGTGGATTTATCAAAAAAGCGGAATTTACTACACCGATTCAAAAAAATATCTTCTCGAAGGCAGAGTAGCCCGAAGGTTATCAGCCAACAGAATTAAAACTTACGAAGAATATTTAAACAAACTGAAGCTCAACCGAGACAGAGATGAATTAGACAGACTTTTTGAAGCCATTACAATTAATGAAACTTATTTTTTCAGAGCTCCGCATCAATTTGATGCATTTAAAGATATTCTCGTACCGGAATTAATTGAAAATAAAAAGAATGAAGCTAATCCTACTATCCGGATCTGGAGTGCTGCTTCATCTTCCGGTGAAGAGGCATATAGCCTTGCAATCATTATCAATGAATCGCTTAAAAGAAAATATCCTAATGTAAGATTTCAAATAATAGCAAGCGATATTAATCTCGAGGTACTTGAAAGTGCAAGAAAAGGAATTTTCAAACAATATGCTGTAAGAAATATTCCGCCTGACATTTTAAACAGGTATTTCGTAAAAGATAAAACTTCTTTCGTACTTAAAGATGAAATTAAAAGAATGGTTAAGTTCACTCAGGTAAACCTTTACGACTCATTTGCAGTAAGACAGATTTCCGGCTGCGATATAATTTTCTGTGCAAATGTGTTAATTTATTTCGATAATACGTCGAAACAAAAAGTAGTTTCTAATTTGTATAATTCTCTTAATAAAGGGGGCTATCTTTTTATTGGTTATTCTGAGTCGTTGCACGGTGTGTCGAGAGCTTTCAAACTCATTCATTTGCCAAAATCAATGGCATATAAAAAAGAATAAGTATTACCGATAAAAGAGCATTAAATATGGCAAAAACAATTTTAGTAGCTGAAGATTCGGCATCAGTAAGAAAATTTATTTCACTTGCGTTAAAGATGAAAGGCTTTAATGTAGTAACGGCTGTAGATGGAATGGAAGCAATAGAAAAGCTGCCTGCATTAGAAAATCTGGATTTGCTTATTACTGATATTAATATGCCGAATATTGATGGTATATCATTGGTTAAAAATATAAGAAATGACTCAACTTTCAAAAATGTTCCGATAATTATTCTCACATCTTTATCAGATGATAAAGATATAAAAGCAGGAATGGATGCAGGAGCTGATTCCTATTTGATTAAGCCTTTTAATACCAAAAAAATTCAGTATGAAGTAGCAAAATACGTTGAAATTTAATAAAGTATAATATATTTGGGAATTTTAATTATGAAATTTCTTGTAGTGGATGATTCACCAACTATGCGAAGAATTGTAATCAACGCACTAAAAACATTTGGATATCAGGATGTAGTGGAAGCCGGAGACGGTCAGGAAGCTTTAGAGCAGTTATCTGCCCATCCTGTAGAATTTGTAATTACTGACTGGAATATGCCTAATATGTCCGGTCTTGATTTGACTAAAGCCATTAGAGCTAATGATAAATACAAGCATCTGCCTATTTTAATGGTTACCACAAGAGGCCTTAAGCAGGACATAATTGATGCTCTTAAAGCCAAAGTAAATAATTATGTGGTGAAACCTTTTACTCCTCAGGTACTTAAAGAAAAATTAGATGCTATTTTAAATGCGTTGAACAAATAATATTATCACGGAGAAAATTTATGAATGACAGAGAAATTACGATATTATTGAAAAAAGCTGATGAACTTCGGTCTCTTTTTGTTTTGGGGCAGAGAGTAATTCCTTTCCTCGAAGAAATTTTTGTTTTCGTTAGCGAAATACAACCTTTGCTGGATGAAATAAATGTTTCAATTGAAGAAAATCTGAAAAAAATGCCCAACGCATCGAAGCAGTTATCCAAAGTAACTGAAGCTACCGAGCTTGCTACTACTGAGATTATGGATATTGTGGATGGAGTAGTGAGCAAAACTGATAAAATGGGAAATAACCTTACAGACCTTCAATCCATTCATGATAAGAATATTCAAAAAGCAGTTAAACTGCTGGAAATTGTGAAAAACGGACTACAAAACAAGTCTGCCTCTGATGAAGCTATTCCTGAACTTGATAAAGCAATTAATGACCTTAATAAATCTTCAAAAGAAAAAGAGCAAAAAATAATTTCTGATACTAATGATATTATCCAGAGTATTAGTATGGATTCGAGCTCTATTATGATGTCTCTGCAGGTGCAGGATATTACTTCCCAGCAAATTGCAGCAGTAAATAATCTTTTAGAGACAGTTCAGAAAAAACTTGCTAATATTATGAAAAGATTTCAGAATGCTGATTTTAGTGAACTTGTTCCTGAGTCTGATGATGAAAAAACTTCAAATGTTTCCAAGATGCACAGGGATATTGCTTTTGATCCGGATGCGGTAGAATCAATTTCTCTCAAGCACGAAAGGCAAGGTACGGTTGATCAGTATATGCAGGAGCATAATGAAGGAAGTAATGAGGATGACGATGATGGTCCTACTACTCAGGATGATATTGATGCTTTGTTTGAAAATTCTGCAAAAATTGAAGATAAATCGGAACAAAAGTCTGAAGAGTCTGAAGTTAGTGAAACAACAGCAAAAAGCGATGATGAAGAATTATCTCCCGATGATATAGATAAAATGTTTGGTTCATCAGATAAACCTAAAGAAGATGAAGATAATTCCGATAATGACGAAGAAAGCAATGATGAAGAAATTGAGGATAATACAGAATTCTCACAGGATGATATAGATAAAATGTTTAATTCGTAAAATAACAGGTGTAATATGTCTTCGATATTTGAAGATCCGGAAATGCAGGAGATTTTTGAGGGTTTTGTTGCAGAAACAACTGAGCTTCTTGAGGCGATATCGCAGGATTTAATGATTCTCGAAAATTCTCCTGATGATATGGAACTTCTGAACAGAATATTCAGAAGTTTTCATACAATAAAAGGTACTGCTGCATTTATGGGCTTTGAAACCATTACGGGGATTACTCATCAGGCTGAGGACATATTAAATAAAATGCGAAGAAATGAACTTCGGGTTACTCAGGAAATAATTGATGTTTTGCTCGAAGTGCAGGACTGGATAGAACTCCTTATGGGGCGAATTCAGGATGGAAATACAGACCCCGTTGATTACAGTTCTACAATCGAAGCTATTGATAAAATCAGAAGAGGCGAATCTGATGATACTGAAAAAGATGTGATAAAAAGTGATGACAATGACGAAAAAGAAAATGCATATGATAATATATCTGATGAAACTTCTACTGAAACTGATGAGCAGGAGACTACACAGGAAACCTCTGCTGTAAATGACTTATTACAGAAAAGTCAGGAAATAGTTTCCAAAGAGGGTGATTTTGATGAGGATGACCTTGAATTAATTCAAAAAGCATTTTCTGAGGTAAATCAATCCTTTTATACATCAGATGATGAAAAAAAAGAAATAGATACAGGCAATAGTCCTAAAGAGCAAAATACCGAAAAAGGAACTCCTCAAAAAGAGGAAACTAAAAATATTCCTCCTGTTCAAAAACAAAAAGAAACTAAATCTGATAAATCATCGCCTTCTCAGAGCCAAAAGGATTCTCATCCCGGAAAGCCGCCAAAAAAAGCAAGCGAATCAATAAGAATAGACCTTGAACGAATTGAAACTTTGATGGATTTATCAGGTGAGCTTGTACTCGGGAGAAACAGACTTCAGCAAATTACTGAAAATCTTGTAAATGAAAATAATCAGAAAGAACTCGTAAAAGACCTTGTAGAATCTACAGCTCAGATTGATTTTGTTACTTCTGAAATACAATCTGCCGTAATGAGGATGAGAATGGTTCCTGTAGGCAAATTATATCAGAAAGCCCCGAGAATTGTGCGAGACCTGACAAGAGAATTCAAAAAAGATATAAAGCTAATTGTAGAAGGCGAAGAGACTGAAATAGACAGAGGAATAATTGAAGAGCTTAATGACCCTCTCGTACATATGATTAGAAATTCCTGTGACCACGGAATAGAACCTCCTGAAGAAAGAGAAAAAGCCGGAAAGCCAAAACAGGGTACAATTATGCTTGATGCTGACCAGGAAGGAAATAATATAATCCTGAAAATATCTGATGACGGCAAAGGAATGGATGCGGAAAAGCTGAAGGAAAAAGCTATAGAAAAAGGCATAATTAGTCAGGAACAGGCAAATAATATGTCAGAGAGAGAAGCGTTTCAGTTGATTTTTGCAGCCGGTTTTAGTACTGCTGCTCAGGTTTCAGCGGTATCAGGCAGAGGAGTGGGAATGGACGTAGTAAGGACAAACATACAAAAACTGAAAGGCATGATTGAAATCGAGTCCGAACTGGGAAAAGGGACGACTTTTATTATAAAATTACCACTTACTCTCGCTATTATACAGGGATTACTGGTAAAAGTCGATGGAGAAACTTTTGCAATTCCTTTAAGTTCTGTAATTGAAGTAGTTTCCATTGAACAAAGCAGCGTAAAAACTATTAATAATCAGGAAGTAATCAGAATACGTAACGAAGTTACTCCTATTACCAGGCTTGATATGGCTCTCAAATGCCATAATATCAAAAAAGAGCTTGATAACCGTTACGTAGTAAACGTAGGAGTAGGAGTTCAAAGGCTTGGGCTTGTAGTAGATGAATTACTCGGGCAACAGGAAATTGTTATCAAATCACTTGGAGAATATCTCGGTGATATTACAGGAATAGCCGGCTCCACTATACTTGGCGATGGTAAAGTAATTATGATTATTGACATAGCAAGACTTACACAGGAGATATACTCTTCCGGTGATTATATGAATTTATCAGAATAATTATCATTCAGATTTATCTTTAATCATAGTCAGAAGCATTTTGAATTTGTCGTCAGCATAAACTCCATGCTCAATATTAGCAGGCATCATAATATTTTCACCTGCTTCAAGATGATACTCATCATCACCAATCGTAATCCTCGCACTGCCTTCAATTATACTGACAAAAGCATTATATGGAGCAGAATGTGGGCTTAGTTGCTGACCCTTATCAAAAGAAAACAATGTAATATTACCTGCTTTTGACTGATGTATTTTCTTGCTTATTACTGAATTTTCGCTGTATTCTATTATATCGCTGTATTTATATACTTTATTATTCATTTCTACAAACTCATTTTTATTATTAAGATTATTATGTCTGTTTATACGAACAGCAATTTTTAATATTTTAAATTATTCCTGACTTCATACAAAACAGCTGCCGGGAATATGATTTAAAAAAACGGTGTTTCAGGTGTCCTCGCCTGAAAAAGACACTCGTGGAAGAGAGTTTTACCTGCAATATACTGTTAATCTTTATGGTGTTTTAGTATCATACCAAGTTGCTTTCAATCGTATAATATATTTGATAAGAGCTATATGTTTTCTCATTGCGAAACTCCGTTACTTCGACTAAGTGCAGCACAGGTTTCGCAATGGGATTCCCAAATCGGAGAGATTGTGTAAAAAGTCGA
>CAZIXJ010000057.1:967-10648 GCA_964542835.1 uncultured Hyphomicrobiales bacterium | reverse complement strand
TATATTTGATAAAAAATATAATTTATCAGAAGGTAAAAATAATTATTATATTAATACTAATTATTTAACAAATGGAGTTTATTTTATATCAATGTATTTAGATGGTATTATTCTCAAAACTGAAAAAATTATAATTATAAGATAACGGATAAAAAATGAAAAAGTTAATGCTTTTATTATTAGTAGCATTTGCAACAACCTCCTATTCTAACGAATGGGAGGTGGTTTATAAAACTGTGTATTGGCCCATGGATGTTGAAGTATTAGACACTAATAAAGTATATATTGTTTCAACAATTGGTTTGAGCAATTCATTACATTTATATAATACGAAAGCAGATACAGTAATATTAATATATAAAGACTGGAAAAATTCCGATAATTGTAAAACGCTTTCAGTACCTGATAGTAATAATATATACATAGGTTTTTCTCCTCCTCTGATTCAACATACAACTGATGGAGGAAAAACATTTGAAAGAATAGAATTTGACCCACAGGAATATATTCACTCTATTAAGCATTTGAATATGTTAAATAATGAAATTGGAGTTATGACCAAAACAAAAATAGCAATTACAAAAGACAACTGGAATTCTTATGAAAAATTTTATTTTTCAAGTAATGAGTTTTATGGAAGCATTTTGTATCCGACATTTATAAATGATTCAACTATTTATTGTATTGTTAGAGATTATTCCAAAAGTCCATTAAATATTTACTTACTAAAATTTAATATTAACTCATATGATTATGAATTATATTCAATTGAAGATAAGTTGCATGATATTGGTATAAGTGATTTCTGCATAGTCAATGAAAATCTTATGTTTGTGTGCGGTCAGAGTCACGGCATTACTGGTGGTTCCGGCAGAGATGCT
Organism: uncultured Hyphomicrobiales bacterium; assembly: GCA_964542835.1. Classification (GTDB taxonomy): domain Bacteria; phylum Bacteroidota; class Ignavibacteria; order Kapaibacteriales; family UBA2268; genus CAZIXJ01. Next base: position 9,767 of record CAZIXJ010000057.1, on the reverse strand, counting down.
ATATATAAAACTACCGACGGCGGTAAAAATTGGAGGCGGGTGCTTGATTTATATACAGATGGCAATAGAAAGCATTTGGGAAGCCCATTTACTTTACAAAGCATAGCATTTAAAGATAGTCTTACGGGTATTGCAACCGGACAGTTTAGGAAAATTATTTATACATACGATGGTGGAGAATCATGGATTTATGAAACAAATTTGAATGAAACCTATAAAGACAATAATCCACCAACCTCAATTATCAGATACGCAGGTCAAACCCCTATTATGGCAACATTTAGCGGTCATATATATAAAATGACAGAAGACACTTATGCACCGGGACCCGAAGATGTTTTTACGGTGTCAGGCAGAGTTTGGGAGTCAGGCACAGGGCAGGCAGATATTCCGGTTGCTTTAGACAACAGAATAACAATGACAGATTCCACAGGTAATTACAAATTTACAAATGTAGCACTCGGCAGTTATACATTAAAAGTATTTAATAAATATTTTGATGGAGATAATGATTATTATTACTACAAACCATATTCTTACTCGCCTGAGCAGTACGATTTGATTTTGAGTGGCGACACAACAGGATTAGACTTCAATGCAACAGATTTGCGTACTTATCATTCTTTGGGCGGTACAATAAAAGACGAGCAAGGAAACCCGCTTGCAGGGATAGAAGTACAGGCAAATATAAGCACTACATTCACAGATGCTACAAATAAGATGACTTATACAGATTCATCAGGATATTATGAATATCCAAAACTTGAGCAATGGTACTATACATTTAAGCCTGTTAGCGATAAGTGGCAATTCGATCCTGAAGAAATTGGAGTAAGACTGAAATTTAGTGCCGATGACGCAGATTTCAACGCAAGCCTTATCCCCGAAGACACAAATAAATATTATTCGGTATCAGGGAAAATCATTCGCAATGGTGAAGTTCTGCCAAACTATGAATTTAAATTAGGCGACGAAAAAGTATATTCAAACCTTGAAGGAATTTACAAATTCGACAAAGTAAGAGCAGGCGAAATAACCGTTACCCCAACATTTCATCTTTATAATGACAATGTTTACGTCCCGGAATATTACACAATTAACCTTACATCCGACACAACAGGGCTTGATTTTAAAATTACCAACTCCACAGGCGTATTCGACAACCCACCAAACCGAGTTTACATCAGCGACGGAATTTTATTTGTAAGCGACAATCTTCTTGGCATCAACAGCCGTTTATTCGTAAGCGACCTCACCGGCAGAATATTAATCGAAAGCCAAGTCCGCCCGCAAATTGATATGAGGCATTTCCCTCCGGGCTTATACTTCATAGCAATAATCACGGAACGAGGAAGCAAAAGAATATGGAAGGTGGTGAGGTGAGGGCTAATTCCATAAGTTGATGTTACGAATCAATTTGAAATGATTGTCATAAGTTATAAGCAAAGAATTATATTCAATTGAATGTGCCGCTATCCAAATATCATTAATTGGTATTGGATTGCCTTTACTTTTAAGTTCAAGTTTAATATCAGCAAACAATTCTGCTGTCAAATGAGTAGTATGAATTATCTTAACGTTTTGTTTTCCGATGAATTTAGATAAAATTTCAATATTCCATTCGTATTTACTTCCGGCTTTAAATCCATAGAATAATTCAGATAATACAAAAACGGAAATATAAATAATTTCCGCTTTTGAAATAATTTTCAACACATCTCTATCGCCTTTAAGCAATGCACTATAGGCATTTGTATCAATAAGAATTTTCATTTCCAGTCAATATCGTTGATTTTGTTAAGTTCTTCAGTATTTTCCTGGAATTCCTGATAATCATCGTCATCCCACAAGCCGAGGAATTCAGAAAAATTATCATTTTTTGAATTATTAATGTTAAAATTTTCTGTGATTATCTGTCTTATTTTTTCATTAATAGTCAGACCTTCCCTGTCAGCTTCTTTTTTAAGAAGCTGCTTTATATTGTCATCGATTCCAGTTATTTTAATACCACTCATTATTAACTCCATTTTGTTAATATAAATATAAACAGAATTATAAATAAATTATTTTATATAATACATCAGCGACCTTACAGGCAGAATACTAAATCAAAACCAATTCAGTACAAAGAAAATATGGAAGGTGGTGAGGTGAGGAAATTGAATCGACATATCGCACTTAGTAGAGATGACTCGTCGGGTCATCTTTTGAGGCGGAATGTTGATAATCCGTTTAGAATTAAAATTGAAACATTTGGTTTAGTATCAGGTATGGGTGTTGTCAAAACTTTTTAAAACATGTATGTACAGGTGGATCCATTTGCGGGCTTAATCCTGATGGCTCTATGTAAGCTACAAAAGAGTTTGCTTCTATGTTTTATGATGAAAACCATTCTGATTATGAAGAAAGATATTATTTTGTGGGCTATTCTCAGAAAAACAATTTGCTTGTAATTTCTTTTACTGAAAGAAGTAATAAGATTAGAATAATAAGTGAAAGAAAAGCAACTAAAAATGAAAGAAAAAAACATGAAAGAAACAGATTCAATTATTAATTCTGATGATTTGGCAGAAGAATATAATTTTGATTATTCAAAAGCCAAAAGGAATCCTTATTTCAGTAAGAAAAAAGTGTTTATTGAAATAGATGAAGATGTTTTTAATTCTTTTGAGTCTTCTGAAAAAATCTCCGATATTCTCAAAACAATAGCAAGCAGCAGACCCAAAAAGCATATTTTGTAATTTTTTGGACTTCCTTGACCTATCATCCGCAGTCGTGGGAAATAAAGAAATTGACAGTTTCTGAATACACTGTCTTCATCCGTCCTGATGAAATCTCCTCCAAAGGATGATAAAAAAATCTCCTTTTGCCCCGATAAATCGGGATGCAGAAAAAGGGGTGGAATATAATACCTCAAAGAACGAATATTTCTTAATTTTCAATTCCCAGCTTCAAAGAGGATGCACCCCGTCGTTTCTACATAAATAATAATAATTTATCCGATTTCAGCAACACAACTATTCTGCAAAAAGCAGATTATCTATAACTTATAAAATTATTCATTAATAATTAATGGTAAGTTATAAAATGTTTATGAATTATGTAAGTGTTTGTTTATTTCACAGTGTGCTTGGGGAGAGAGTATAGTATTAATGTTTGGCAAACAGTTAAAAATAATTCAATAAATTTTATTATTTATCTCTTACGAAAAAATAATAGAAAAATACTGATTCGGGAATTAATAGCAAAATTAATCCGAGTATGTCTCTGTTGAAATAGATTGTGTCGTATTCTGATGGGTAAACTGTGTGAGCAATAGTTCCTGTCAAAGCCCAGCCAATCGTAAAAACGAGTGCAATTAGTGCAACTGCAAGAAGTCCTTCTTTTATTCCTTTGGATTGCCAGTTCTTTGTAAATGCATATAATGCACCAATAATATGTAAATGAAAAATAAAAATTTCAATCATAAGTTTATACTATTTTGTTTCATAAAAAAATTAAAATTATGAAAAAATTATCAAAATACAGAATTGTTTTTATAACTACAGAAAATAAAATTCAGGCTTCACAAATAGGCCGAAAAATTGTGGAAGAAAAACTAGCTGCCTGCTGTTCTATTATTGACGGTGTTAGTTCTGTTTTTGAATGGAACGATGAAATAGTAGAGAGAAGTGAATGTATCCTTATGATTAAAACAACTGAAAATAGCCTTTCAGCTCTTCAGAAAAAGGTTACCGAACTGCATTCCGATGATGTTCCGGAGTTTATTGCAGTTAATATTGAAAATGGTTCTGAAAAATATCTGCAGTGGTTGGAAGAAACAATAAAGGTGCAGGATTGAAAGAATATGAATTAAAAGATGAATATAGATTTCGGGCAATCAGAGAATGGAGAGAGGATGAAAAACCCAGAGAGAAATTATTAAAGCATGGAGCAGAAAGGCTTACTGATGCAGAACTTCTGGCAATTCTTATAAGAACAGGGACTAAAGGAGTTTCGGCTGTAGATGTTGCACGGAATTTGCTTGATAAATATCAAAATATCAATGATTTAGCTGATATTAGCGTTAGTTTGCTGAGTTCAGTAAAAGGGCTTGGAACTGCAAAAGCGATTACTATCGCCGCAGCGTTTGAGATAGGCAAACGAATAGAAGCAACTGATTTTAACAGTCTGGTAAAAGTTTCTTCTCCGGCTGATATTGCAGGATATTTTATTCCAAAATTAAGGAATAAAAAAGTAGAGTTGTTTTATGTAATTCTTCTCAATACTGCAGGAAGAGTAATAAAAGAAGTCCTCATTAGTGAGGGAGTTCTCGATGCCTCACTTGTGCATCCGCGAGAAGTATTCAAAACTGCTATTATAGAATCTGCAGCGAGTATAATTCTGTTACATAATCATCCTTCAGGTAATTTGAATCCTTCGAATGAAGACATTGTTCAAACAAGAGAACTTGTAAAAGCAGGCGAATTGCTTAAAATTAAAGTTCACGATCATATTCTTATTGCCGGCAATGACTACATTTCATTTGCGGAGTTAGGCTTGATGTGAATTATTCATTACACCTTCTTAACACCAGTTATATAATTTGTTGAATTAAGTTTGGATATGAATGAATTAAGTTGCTCTATGTCTTTTACTTCAAGCTCTGCATAAATGCACTCCACGTCTTTTCCTGCATTTATTTTTTCTTTTGCAGTAACGGATATAGCCCTGTCAGATACTTCATCTGTAAAAGTATCAAGCATTTTTTTGTAATTGCTACCGAATACTTTGATTTTAACTGTTTGCATTGAATCGGTATTTATCCAATCTGCCTGCTTCAGATTATCCCGGTCTATGCCATCATTATCAAGGAATATACAATTCTTTTTGTGAATTTTCACACCTTCTCTTTTTGTTACATAAGCTACTATCGGTTCACCTTTTACGGGATGGCAGCATTTGGCGATTTTTGTTTCCAGCCCTTTAATACCTTCAATTTTTATTTGAGGTGCATTTTTCTTTATTTTTTTTAATCCTGCTTCTTTTTTTGATTTTTCTTTATCTTTTTCAAATGCTTTGGGATAAATACTTTTCAGCAGTTTTAAACTCGGTTTTACGTGATTATGAGCAATAGCATAATAAAAGTCGTTTTCATCAGAAAAAGCATTCTTTTTGAGATATTGACTAAAAGCATCTTCATTTTCAAATCCTTCCAGTCTTTTTTTGTATCTTCGGCGCAGTTTATCATATTGCTTTTTGCCTTCATTTTCAAATATCTGTCTTTCATTTTGTTTGAACCATCTTTGTATTTTGCTTTTAGCACGTGGCGACTGAACAAATTCTAACCAGTCTCTCGATGGAGTGGCATTATTGGATGAGATGATTTGTACTACATCTCCACTTTGCAGTTTTGTTGTAAGTTTTGCAAATTTGCCGTTTACCCTTGCTCCGGTTACTTTATATCCCAGATCTGTATGAACAGCAAAAGCAAAATCCACAGGAGTTGCACCTTTTTTAATACCGATTATTTCGCCTTTTGGGGTCAAAATAAAAATCTTATCGCGATTAATTTCAGATTTTAATTTTTCAAACACTTCTTCGGGTTTATCAAAATATTCATCATTTGAAAGAAATTCTTTTAGCCTGTTTATCCAGTCATCAGTATTTGCGCCGCCCTGTTTGTAGCTCCAGTGTGCAGCCGAACCGTATTCAGCTTCACGGTGCATCTGATTAGTCCTTATCTGAATCTCAAATTTTTCTCCCTTTTTGGTTTCTACTGTTGTTTGAATTGAGCGATAGCCATTTTTCTTTGGAAAAGTAATCCAGTCTCTGAATCTTCCTTCCAGCGGATTCCAGTTGCTGTGAACAACTCCCAAAGCCTGATAGCAATTTTCGGATGTATCTGTAATTACTCTTAAAGCAAGCAAATCATAGATTTCATCCAGAGAAACTCCTTTATTCATAATTTTCCTGTGAACACTGTATGGTCTTTTTACTCTGCTTTGGATTTTTACAGGAATCTTATATTTATCCATCATTTCTATTACGAGATTAGACATTATCGAGAGCTTTTTTAGAAAATATTTTCTTCTGCTTTCGATTGCTGCATTAAGTCGTTTGAATTCTTCAGGATAAAGTACCCTGAATGAAATATCTTCCATAGGATTGTATATCTTGCTTATTCCAAGCCTTTGTGCTATTGGAGCATAGAGATACAGGCATTCTTCTGATGTTTTTAATAAATCAGGGTGATTAGAATCATCCTGTATTTTAAGTGTCAGTAATCTTTCAATCAGAATAATAAAAATCACAGAAAGGTCATCTGTTATCTGAACGAATAGAGTCCTTAGGTTAAGTATCTGTCTTTTTCTTTCGGGAAAAGAAACATTGCTTATTCTTTGCAGTAGTTCAATTTTTTTGATAACATCAGAATTTAATTCATCAGATAAAAAATGCTTTAGTCTTTCATTGGTTTCAGCTTTCATAAAAAAAGCTGCCGCAAGACTTTCATTTTCAAGATTAAATTCTGCTACTGCATAAAATAATTGTTCAGAAAAATAATAATCCATTTCACTGTAGATTTCTTTTCCGAAGTTAAATAATTTATCTTTAATCAATTTTTCCATTTTTATTTGATTATTTTTACAATAATTGTTAATTTTGTATATCTATATAATTAGTTATGATTAAAATAATAAAAAATATTGTTATTACCGCATTAATTTTGAATATTTTTACTTCGGCAGTAGGTTTAAATATTCATATGCACCATTGTAATACCTCAGGTAATACAATAGTTTCTTTTTTTGAAACTGATTGTGAGCATACCGGTGAATGTTCTGTGGATTTTAATAATCACAGCAACTGTGAGAGTTGCGGTATTGAAAAGCAGGTAAGCAAATGCTGCGTAGATTATTTTGAGAGGAAGTCACTCGACATAGAAACTATTTCCAAAGCAGCAATAGAATTGAAACCAAATATTAAAATTGAATTTGTCAAATTAATTCCAAATTATGATGACATTACTTCTGATAATTTATTAAAAAATTATAAGCGATTACCAAGAGATGTAATTTTCAATTACAGCAAATTGATATTTTGTAAAATGCTCAAAATATCATCCAACTCCGATGATGACCTCATAAGTTAATTGATTTTTTGCAATAGAATTTACTGAATTAAATTCAGATTAATTCTGTTACATATTTGTATTTTTTTAGCAATTATTATCAATTAATTAAATGAGGAACCAAAATGAAATATTTAATAATTATTTTTAGTATATTATTATCAGCAAATATCCTTTTAGCAGAGACTATTACAGGCACTGTAAAAGGAATAGACGGCGAAAATAAAGAAGTTGTGCTTTCCGGAGCTAATGTTATATGGCTCGGTACACAAAAGGGAACTATCGTAGAAAAAGATGGAAATTTCGAAATAGACAAACCTGAAAACTCCGACAAAATAATTGTATCTTATATTGGCTATATATCTGATACATTAGATGTTACAGATTATTCAGGTAATATCGAAATTACATTGCAGTCTGAACTTAATCTCGGAGAAGTTAAGATTGAAGGTAAGGCTTCAGCAAGAACCATCAAGCAATCAACCATAAATCAAGAGGAAATATCTCTGCATGGATTGAGAAAAGCAGCTTGCTGTAATTTATCCGAGAGTTTTGAAACAAATCCTTCTGTAGATGTAACTTTTACTGATGCAGTTACAGGAGCCAAGCAAATACAGTTGCTTGGGCTTGCAGGTACTTATACTCAAATCCTTACTGAAAAAAGACCCAACGTAAGAGGAATTGCATCAAAACTCGGGCTTAGCCACATTCCGGGACCTTGGATGGAATCAATTCAGATTTCCAAAGGTGTTGCTTCCGTGCAGACCGGATACGAGGCAATGACAGGACAGATAAATGTAGAATACAAAAAACCTGAATTTGAAAGTACTCATTTGAATATTTACTCAAATAATCAGCAAAGATTCGAATTTAATGGTAATCAGAGTATTGATGTTACTGATAAATTAAGCACTGCAGTGTTTGCACACGGAGCAAGGATTAATAATGAATTGGATCATAATGGAGATTCATTTCTTGATGTTCCAATTACAGATAACATCAATCTGATGAACAGGTGGAAATATGAAGGAAGAAATCTTATATCCAATTTTGGAGTAAATCTGCTTTACGAAGACAGGCAGTCGGGGCAGGTTGGCTACTTTGATAATAATCCAAATGAAAATCTGTATGGAATTGATATTGAAACCCGCAGATATGAAGGTTTTCTCAAATCCGGCTATATTTTTGAAGGCGACCTTGAGCATAGCCTTGCTATACTTTCCAATATTTCTCATCACAAGCAAAACTCATTTTTTGGAAACAATATTTATAATGCAGAACAAAATTCAGGTTATGCCAATCTTATTTACAATGTTAATTTCAATATAGACAATAAAGATGACCACAGTGAACATAGCCACGACGGACACGACCACGAGAGCCATGAAGAAGAAAACCACGAAGAACATAATCACAGCTTATTTCCTGAAGTAACAAATCATGAAGTTAATGTAGGATTAAGCATCCAGACTGATAATTATATTAATGAGCTTCAGAATACCTCGCTTGATACTTTAATGAAAAGAAATGAAATAGTACCGGGAGGATTTTTTGAATATACTTATAAAGGAATTAATGACTTGGTATTAATTGCCGGATTCAGGTCAGATTTTCATAATCTTTACGGTACATTTCTTACTCCGAGATTTCACGCCAAATATGATGTCACGCATAGTACATCATTGAGGG
>CAZIXJ010000057.1:0-957 GCA_964542835.1 uncultured Hyphomicrobiales bacterium | reverse complement strand
ATCTGCAGGAAAAGGATACCGAGTGCCTGATATATTTTCTGAAAATACAGCTGTGCTTGCAAGTTCCAGACATTTGTATGTTAATGAAGAAATTCAACCTGAAGAAGCATGGAACTACGGAATTAATCTTACTTCAGATTTCTTCCTGTTTGATAGAATGTTTACTCTTAATACGGAATTTTACAGAACTGATTTTATAAATCAGCTAATTGTTGATTTGGATAAATCTCCTACTGAAGCACACTTTTATAATCTGAACGGAGAATCATACTCAAACAGTTTTCAGGCTGATGTAAGTTTTGAGGCATTTTCAGGTCTCGAACTTCTTTTAGCATACAGATATACTGATGTAAAAGAAACCATAGACGGTGAACTCAGAGATAAATATCTTCACAGCAGAACGAAAGGCTTTTTGAATGTAATGTACACAACCCCAAATGATAAATGGACATTTGATATTACGGGTATCTATAACGGAAGCGGTAAGTTGCCTAATACTTCAGATTATCCCGAAGAATACAGACTTGATGAAACATTTCCTGCATATTTTACAATGATGGGGCAAATTACTTACAGATGGGACCCTGTGGAAATATATCTCGGTGGAGAAAACTTGACCGGATTTACACAACCTAATCCAATTCTGGGATACAATAATCCATACGGTGATTATTTTGATACATCATACATCTGGGGACCTCTCCACAAACAGAAAATCTATCTCGGTGTGAGATGGACCAGAAGATAAAATCAAGACTTTTAAACCTGTAAAGATTTAATAACTGTGGTATTGTTACATTAATCCTTCGGAAGGTGCAGAACCTTACGAAGGATTAATTTTTTAAGAGGTGGTCTAAAAAGTAAAATAATAGGCTTTTTTTTGTCAACGAATAATGCCTGACATACTATAAATCAAAAATTTAGTAGAACAGGTATTCATCTATGTAAGAATGGATA
>CAZIXJ010000056.1:0-10694 GCA_964542835.1 uncultured Hyphomicrobiales bacterium | reverse complement strand
ATAATTGCTTTTGTTTTATTTGTGATTTTAAATTTATCGCTAAGCCTGTACCCACAGACCCAAATTATATCAACCTGATTAGTAAGAAGAAGAGTATTCTGTTTTAGATATGAAGGAACTTTTATATTCGTAAGAAAATCACTTACAGTCATAGTACCCTGCATTCCAATCGGGCTGAATGTATCACCATTCTTCCAGCTTCTTATCTCAAGAAAAGGTGGCAATAATTCTGTATCAATATATTCAGTATTGGCGTCATCATTATATTTCACCTGATTTTTATTAACGAATGATAATTTTATTTTATATTTTCCAATTCGATATTCTCCCGGGAATGAAATTTTTTCCTTATAATTCATTAGAACGTTTTTTGCGGCAAATACGATATTTTCTCTTTCTCTGATTGCTATAATATTTTCTTTCAGCTCTATTACAGCACCGGTCTGAGCGCTGATAAGGCTGATAATTCTAAATATTGAATTCAACTCAAGATTGAAAATTCTGAAATATTTATCAAGCACTGCCTTAATAATTTCACCCTTGATAAAATCGGAATAAGTGCTTAATAGCACGGTGTCCACTGCAATAGTTTCCTGGTCAATAAATTCTACAATTTTTGTAATCTGAGAGCTGACATAAGATGTAATGAATTCATCTGCACCATTAATGTGTTTTGCAGCTCTGTTAATTGTGTCAATAATTGATTCCGAAAAACTTTCCTTCATAAATGGTATTAATTCATTTCTTATCCTGTTCCTTGTATAGAGGGATAATTTATTGGTATGATCTTCTCTCCAGACTAAATTTCTTCTTTTTGCATATTCTTTTATTTCATTTTTAGAAAAATCCAGAATGGGTCTTATAAGTTGTACATTTTTCACCAGTTTTCTTATGGCAGGTATTCCGCTCAATCCTGTAAGTCCGCTGCCTCTTATTAAATTAATAAAAAAAGTTTCGGCGACATCATCTTTATGGTGTGCAGTAACTACAAAATCAGCATTTATATTTCTGGATGTTCGTTCAAAGAAATTATACCTTAAAGCTCTCGCAGAAAGCTCCGTACTAATATTATTCTTTTCTGCATATAATTTTACGTTTCCGGAACCGGTATAGCATTCAAAGCCATAATCGTATGATAAATCATCTACAAATTTAATATCTTCTTCTGAATCTTTGCCTCGCAGCTTATGATTAAAATGTGCGTCATAAACTTTATAAGAAAATTCCTGCGATAAATGATAAAAAATATCAAGTAATACTATAGAATCAATTCCACCACTTACTCCAAGCAAAAATTTTGAATTTTTATCAGGGAAAACAAAATTCTTTAAAAAATCAAGTACTTTATCTACACTGTTTTGGATAAAATCATCATTTATCCTGACAGAAATAATATCGTCTTTTATAATTTTTGTTTTATTTTTATTAAAATTATTTCTGTTCTTTTTTGCCATATTTCTAACTTACTTATTTTTAAAAATCTGAAGAACCCGATATATTACCGAATTCTTCAGTCTGTTCTTTTTTATATTAAAATATATTCAAATATTAACTTATTTATTTACAATCAGTTTTAGTGTTCTTACATTACCGTTTAAATATACTTTGATTAAGTAAGTGCCGTTGGAATAATTATTCAAATTAATGTCATAGTTATAATTACCCGGCTGAACATATGAATCGTCAATTTTCATTAATTTGTTGCCAAGCAAGTCATACAACTCGATATTCATATCACCTGCATCTGATACTGCTACATCAATACTTGCATTTTCAGTAACAGGATTAGGAGTTACATTCAATTCTATATTTGTAGTCGAAAACTTATCAATTACTGATACCGGAGAATTATCAAGCCTTACATTATCTACAAAGAAACCGTGGTCCTCGATGCTAAAGTTAGATTGCAAAGCAAACTCTATCATTACCACTTCACCCTGATATTCAGATAAATCAAGACTTAGAGTTTCCCATTCACTATTTTCAGGGTTATCTCCAAACTTATCTGATATCGAACGATTGAACCATTTTATGGCATGTTGATTTCCATCAAGGTCATAAATATTTACTTCTGCTTTATCACCATCCTGATCTGCTACCAAAGCAAGAAAATCAAATGTTAAAGTAGTCATATCACCAATTTCTACAGGTGCAAGCCTTGCACTTGAAGCTCCACTACCGAGCTGTTTTCCATATTCTTCAAATGGAGAATCAGTAAGTGAATTTGGTTGGGAAGCTGATGCTTCATTGGATACAGACCAGTCTCCGCGAATATACATCGGAACTAAATTTTCAGGATTATCAAAATTCTCAAGCAGGTCGTCTTTTACCGCACCTGAATAAACAAGAAGTGGACTAGTCATTTCACTGCTTCCGCCTCTTTTTCCGAAGGTTTGCAGATATACTTCATAAAATTCTTCTGTTTCAATATCTACTTGAACAGTAGCTTTATTATTATCATCAAGTGAAGTAACGGACTGAGTAAAGTCTGCAATAGGAATAGTAATGTCTATTCTGTCAAAATCTCTGAATTCAGTACCGTCAATAGCGGTATCAGGCACAGAAAATGTTAATTCAAAACCTGTTTCATTAGGCATATATGTAATATCGTAAGGTCTCAGAGGAAATATACTTCCACCTGCATCTACCATTACATATTGTTTGTCAGAAATTCTGTCTTTATCATCTTTTATTAAAATTTCATATTTATAACTTTTCCCGTCTTCAATATCTTCATCAATATATTCAGTTGTGCCTTCAGGCAATTCTGCTATCTGATTACCATCTTTTGAAAGAATAATCGAATAATTACCAAGATTGCTGCCAAGTAAATTTGTTTGTGGGTTTTCCCATGTTAATCTTACTTTTACAGCATCAGTAATAATACTTTCAGCGTTAAGATTTTCTACACCTCTCGGCACAGGAGATAGTAATGCAGTAAATAAATCATTTGTACCGAAGTGGAAATTAGATTCCTGACTTGGGAGCCAGAAAAGAGGATAAATATGGCTGTCGTAAGAAGTAATACTTGTATAATCACCCCAGTAAAAATTACCGGGTCCCTGTGGGAAAATCGTACTATATCTGTCAAGATAAGCTGTATAAGGAGAGACTCTGATATGAGTCCAAGAATCTCCGGCATCTTCTGAAATAGCAACATATGCATCTATTCCCTGATTATTTTCATCATTCTGTGATGAATAATAAAGTATTGCAATCATGCCTGTAACAGGGTCAACAGTAATAGAAGGGAAAAACATATCATTTCTTAAAGGATTATTATCTACTCTCAACTGTTTTTTCCATGAATTGCCATTATCTGTAGAGCGTGCCAGATATACTCCGTAATCTCCTTCGTCGTCTCTTCCTGCCTGCACTACATAAATGTTACCATTATATTCACCACCGGAAACATCTACAGCTATCTGTGGAGGTGATGAAACTCTCATTTTTTGTTTATCTGTAAAAGTAAATCTGCCGCTTTCAGGGTCTCTGTCGCCTATTGATATAACTTCCTGAGCTAATACAGGCGTAGCAAAACTTTCACCACCGTTCATACTTCTTGAAACAAGAGCCTGAGCCCTGTTACCTGTTGTACTGTGAATCCATGCTACATATACCTCACCATTTGGTCCTACGGCAGGCATAGGAGCCTGTGTAGAATAGTAATCTTCCAGTTTTACCGGTGATGACCAGGAAATGCCACCATCAGTAGAACGTGAAATCACAGGTGCAGGATTTACTACAAATCTCTGCCATGAAACATAAATATTATCTTTATGAGGTGAATTTTCATTCTGGTCAATAGCCATTGTATATCTGTCGTGAAACGGATTATTTGATTCGGAAATAGCATATGCTACTGGAGACAGCGGCAATCCGTCGTTCCAGTCATCATCCCAGCTTTCTCCGCCATCAGTAGATTTCTGGACGATTACGGCATTTTTATTTCTGTGTCTTTCTGCATTGTCATATCTTGTCATAGTAAAGCCAAATGAATAGAATGCTTCACCTTTGGTATTAAAAGCAACTCCGGGGTCGAATATAGTTCCTTGCGGACCTACATCGAAAAATACTCCGTCATTTGAATTAGTTGGCTCATGCTGCCATGTTTTGCCACCGTCTTTTGTCCAGAAAGCAGTCATTCTCCAGCCGTCAGTACCTGAAAGATAATGGTTGTCATTAGCAGTAGCAATAAGATTATCAGGGTCTTTCGGATTGATAGCTATCCATGTTTCAGTCTGTGCATTAGTCCAGTTAGCCGATTGGCTTATGTTTACTATTTCTATGCCTTCATCACTTAAAAATCTTTTGTTTTTTGGTTTGATTTTTAATATTTCACTCGGCACTTCTACGTGCTTTACCATTTTGAAAAGATGATCCGGTAAAAGATGAGGATATTTTTGATAAAAATCATTTTTCATATAGCCCGGAATACCGTAAGTGGTTCTCTTGGCACCACTATAAGCTATATTAAAGCCGAATATTATGATAATTCCAATAAGTAACGATTTCTTTAACATTTCACACCCAATTTTTTTAAAACAATAATTGATTTTTCAATTTTCAATAATTTTAAATTTAACAAATATTGAACAAATTTAAAATACATTTATACCTTAAGACACTTTTCATAAGCAAAAAGTTACATTAAGACTAATAATAAATACGAAATACAGTGCTTTTTATTAAAATAAACTGTTCAGGCTTTTCTATCAAGTGAAATACCTTTTTTGCTGAATACTGAAATGTCAAACGGTTTTAGGTTGGCAGCGTGATTATAAAAAAACTCGGTGATTTTTTTAGATTTATTCAGATATTCGGCAAACATTTCCAAATCGTTACTGAATTTGATGTGATTTGAATCTATTAATTTATAATAACCTGATATTTTGCTATATTTTGATTTTTCATTCATAGTTATAATTTCGGTATTATTTAATTTTATTGTATCAGTAGTAATACTCAAATACAGAAAATTAACTAAAAAATTCATCAGCATCTTTCAAATAATCAGGTAGTTCGGCATACTTTTTTAATTGTTTGAGCAAAACTGCAAAATCTTTCGGATATTCGGCTTCAAATGAAATTCTTTTTCCTGTAGTAGGGTGATTAAATTCAATACTGTAAGCATGCATCGTAATCCTCGAAATAATTGGTCTTTCTTCCTTGGACTTGCTTCTGTTGTATTTTCTCTTCACTGAGGACAAATAAAATTCAGTAGTATTCGAGTAAAGAGGGTCAATTAAAAGCGGATGCCCGACAGCCGAAACGTGAGCGCGAAGCTGATGATGCCTGCCCGTAACCAAATCAATTTCCACTAAAGTTGAGTTTCTGAATCTTTCCAGTACTTTTAATCTTGAAAGTGACTCCTTGCCCCTTGCAGATGGAATTACTCCGGCTTTTTTGCCGGGATTTGTAAGCAAGGGAATATCAATTTCCATTTCATCTTCAGAAACAATTCCTGCTACTACTGCATGATAAATCTTCTTTAATTCTCTGTTTTCAAATTGACTGTTAATTATTCTGTGAGCATCAGGATTCAAAGGGAATATCATTATACCGCTTGTATCTTTATCCAGCCTGTGAACAATCATAGAACCGGGAAAATCCTTTTTCAGTATTTTGTCCAGACTTGGCAAAGCATCATTGTATCTGTCGGGAATTGAAAGCACCCCGGCAGATTTATTAATAATTAAAAAATCTTCTTCCTTATGTATTATATTATATTCTTTCATATTTGTATTAATTTGTTTTCAGCAGATAAATAAGTGTTTTTCATAAGCATAGCAATAGTCATAGGTCCTACTCCACCGGGTACGGGAGTAATTGCATATGCTTTTTCATTAACCTCATCAAAATTCAAATCTCCGGTGATATAATATCCCTTTTTTGTATCAGGTGCATCTATACTGTTAATCCCAACATCTAAAGCCACCACTCCTTCTTTTACATCCTCGCCCCTGATAAAGTTGGGTTTGCCGACAGCACTAATTAAAATATCTGCCTGCTTAGTATATTGAGAAATATCTTCAGCGTATGAATGAACAATAGTTACAATTCCATTTGTATCGTTGTATTTCTGATAAAGCATATTAGCAAGCGGCTTACCTACTATATTGCTTCTGCCGACTATTACGATATGCTTTCCTGCTGTTTCTATTTTGTAATATTTCAAAAGTTCAACTACTCCAGCAGGGGTACAGGGAACAAATCCCGGCAGCCCAATCATAAGCCTGCCGAGACTTTCAGGATGAAAACCATCTGCATCCTTATCAGGAGATATTTTATTAATTACATTAAATTCGGAAATATGCTTCGGCAAAGGCAACTGCACAAGAATTCCGTGAATTTTATCATCTTTGTTCCATTCATCAATTATATTTAATATTTCTTTTTCAGAAGTATCTTCAGGTAAAATCTTATTTACCGAATGAAAATTCAGTTTTTCACAGACTTTAACCTTCATATTTACATAAACTTCAGAAGCAGGATCTTTACCTACTCTTAGCAGTGCAATTCCGGGCTTTATACCGTATTCATTTATTAATTTTGCCGTTTTTAATTTAATATCATTCTTTATTTCATCAGCTACTTTTTTTCCGTCAATTATAATTGCCATTTTTAATCCTTAAAATTTATTAAAATCAAGTGTATATAATGCCCCAAGACTAAAAACACTAAAATTACTTAAATTATAATCTGCATAAATTGTAAAATCACCAATATCTTTCGTAATTCCGACAGTCCACTTCACCGAAGTATCTTCCAGCTCGAGTGTTGATTTCTGTGGATTTTGGTCTCCCGGATAGCCTTCAGTAGGGTGATGATTAGGCTTCTCAATCAATCCGAGCTGCCACTGAACTTCGATAGGAAGTGCATAAGTATATTCGGATGTAATACTTATCATATCATATGACAAACCGGAATAAACCCTAAACCAATTTTTAATCTCTTTGGAAAAATGAATATTAAAATTCCATATTTCAGCATCAGAAACCAAATCTGCTTCAGTTACGCCAATGGTATTTTCCAGATGTGTTCCCTGATAAACCGCTTGCAAAGCCATGTCAAAAGGAATATTCTTAATATATTGAGACACACTGTGCTTCAGACCAAATCCCCAAAATGAAAAGTCTCCCACAGTTTCTCCGAGATTAACAGGAGGAATGAATCTTATAAGAGCTTCAGTTCCCCATAAGGAACCAATCTCAAGCTGAGGAACGCCTGCGGGCATTACGTCAAGAGCATTTCCGGGATACAAAGCAAAAGTCTCGGGAAATCTCTGAAATAAATTCAGAATTGAATCCTGAAATACTTCAGGAACTACATCAAACAAGGGATGGTCCTGTGCGAGTTTCTCAAGATTTTCATTTGGAAGCCTAAATTCAGTTGTTTTACTTCCAAGTGCAGTAGATGCCTCCGTCGGTACATCAATTAATCCTGCATTATTACCATAAATACCGTCATACATCAAATTCAGGAAAAAATAGTGTATCATACCATCGAGATTAACTAACTTTTCCAGCTCCTCGAGAGTAGTTACATCCTGTAATTTATCCAGATCGGCAAGGCTAAGCTGTGCAGCATTAGCCATACCGTCAAAAGTATATTCTTCATTTGGCATATATGGTTGATAAGTCCTCATACTTTCTTTTACTATACCGCCCATAGCATTTACGGAAAATTTGAAATAGGGCTTATCAACTTTTTTCGGGATAAATGCTTTATTATAAAACGCAGAATTTGATGTGGCGTTTATCATTTCCACCACCGGCTGCATAAATGGTATTCCGTTTGATTCAAACAAATCTCTGCTGAATTTTCTGGCAAGCTCTACTGTATAATCCTCCTGCTCCTGCTGAGCATTCAGAAAAAATGGTATTAATATCAAAGTAATTATAATTTTTTTCATTATTCTTCCATATTATTTAAATAATGCTTTTTTTACAACAAAATAAATAGGGATTGCTGCAACAGCAACAAATAAAAGGAAAATCAATCCAAAAGTAATCTGGATAAACATTCCGAGTATGAATATTGCAAATCTTATCAGCAAAAATCCGACTACTAATGCAATTGCGATTGATAATATTTCTTTTAGCATAATTATACCTATGTAATTAAACGAACATTTCTGCTTCCGAAAACTTTTTCAAGCTGTTTCATAGAGTTCAAATCAAGCAAAATATTGTGATGATGCCATTCATATACAGCTTTATAATCCCCTGACGATTTATACAGATTAAAATTAATCCTTATATTCGATTTTTCTTCAGATCCAAATTTTCTGAATATTTCCTCAGTTGTTTCATCTGCCTGATCCAAATCATACCATATTATGTAGCCTTTTGCAAGATTTTTCATAGCTTCCTCAGGACTCATTACTTTTTCGGCAACTATTTTGAGGGAATCATTTCTCATCTGAATTTTTCCGATACAAATGATTATCTGATCCTGCTTCAAATACTGACTGAACTTATCGAATGCCTCCGACCAGAAAATCACTTCCACTTCTGAAGAAAAATCTTCAAGTATGATAAATGCAATAGACTTGTCTCCTTTATCTCGCTTTATTCTGATACTTTTAATAATTCCGACTATAGTAGTTACCTCATTATGTCTGAATGAAGCTGCATTGCTAATGTCAGTTTTTGCAAGAGATTTGACAATTATTTCATTGCTCAGCAATGGATGACCGCTTACGTAAAAATTAAGCACATCTTTTTCTTTTGTCAGTCGTTCGGATTCGCTCCAGTCTTCTACTTGCGGTAATTTTGGCTCTACGAGAGGCGAAGCGTTTTTACTTCCGCCAAAAAGACTGTTCATATTAATATTTGTATGCTCATTATAGGCTTTTGCATAATCAAGTGCATTTTCTATTGACATATAGAGGGCTTTTCTGTTTTTATTAAACGTATCAAAAGCACCTGAAAAAATCAAAGCCTCAAATGCTCTTTTATTTACTAATCTTGTATCCACTCTTGCAGCAAAATCAAAAAAGGAAGTAAAAGGCTTTTCTTCTCTTGCCTGTACGAGACTATCAGCAGCAAGAGAACCAAAATTCCTTATAGCGGAAAGCCCGTAGAATATTTTTCCGTCGGTATAATTAAATTTTCCGATAGATTTATTTACATCAGGTGGCAGCAGTTTAACACCAAATTTTTTAGCTTCTTCTTTAAGAAGTACAATTTTTTCCTGGTCATTTGATTCAGCGGTCATATTCGCAGCAATAAATTCACCCGGATAATGAGCTTTAAGCCATGCAGTCTGATAAGCAAGGTATGAATAAGCAAGTGAGTGAGATTTGTTAAAGCCGTATTTTGCAAATTTCTGAATCAAATCAAAAATTTCATTAGCCAGCTTTTCTGATATATTATGCTTTGCAGCCCCTTCCACAAATTTTGGTTTCATAGACGCCATTACATCTTCTTTTTTCTTACCCATTGCTCGTCTCAAAATATCAGCTTCACCGAGTGTGAAGTCAGCAATCTCCTGCACCAGTAGCATTACCTGCTCCTGATAAACAATGATACCGTAAGTGGTTTTCAAAGTTTTCTCCATCAAAGGATGCAGATATTCTATAGGTTTTCTGCCGAATTTCCTGTCTATAAAATCAGGAATATTAGCCATAGGACCGGGTCTGTAAAGAGCATTCATCGCGGTAATTTCTTCAAGACTTTCCGGCTTCAGTTGCTTCAGATATTCCTGCATACCGCCGGATTCAAACTGGAATACAGCTTGTGTATTTCCGTCAGAAAGCAGATTAAGAGTTTTTGCATCCTTAAAATCAATAGCATCAATATCAATTTTTATTCCGTGATTTCTTTCAATTAATTCAAGAGTAGTGTCAATAATTGACAATGTTCTAAGACCGAGAAAATCCATTTTCAGTAATCCGGCTTCTTCCAGATTATTCATAGAGTATTGAGTAGCAATATCAATACTTTGGTCTTTGGTTTTCGCACTTTTATATACTGGCAGATAATTTGTAATTTCACCCGGTGCAATCACTACACCGGCAGCGTGAATACCGGTATGCCTGAATTTACCTTCAAGTATGAGTGAATACTCTATCCATTCTTTAAGCAGCGGGTCATCAGTATTTTTTAAATCTTTAAATTCATATAGCTCAAGTGCCTCTTTTAGCTCTTTTACTTTTCCCTGTTCTACGGGTATTTGCTTTGTGTAATGCCTTATAAGAGGCAAATCCACACCAATTACTCTTCCTACATCAGTCAGAACAGCTTTACTCGATAACTTCCCAAAAGTGATAATCTGTGCTACGGCATCCTCGCCATACTGCTTTTTTACATAGTCAATTATAGTATCTCTTTTTGCATCATTGAAATCAATATCAATATCAGGCATACTCTCTCTTTCGGGATTCAAGAATCTCTCAAAAAGCAAATCATACGGCAGTGGGTCAACATTGGTAATATCAAGAGCGTACGCTACAACTGAGCCTGCTGCGGAACCTCTTCCCGGTCCAACGCTTACGTCAAGTTCACGTGCAGCTCTGATAAAATCCCAAACAATAAGAAAATAGCCGGGAAAACCCATTTTTTTAATTACCCCGAGTTCGTAATCAGCTCTTTTTCTTATTTCATCTGTTACCTGAGGATATTTTCTTTCCAAGCCTTCATAAGTAAGCTCTCTAAGATATTCATCATCATTTGTAGCGGCAGAAGTTT
>CAZIXJ010000055.1:9156-10753 GCA_964542835.1 uncultured Hyphomicrobiales bacterium | reverse complement strand
TTTTTTTTTAATACGCAAACTTTTTTTTATTTTTTTCAAAAAAAAACCTTCCGAAAATGGAAGGTTACAAATTTTGTTTTACATCACACATCACTTGAGTCACACACACTCAAAAATATAAAACGATTATAGAAAAATTTATTGTTAAATATTACTCTTTACCATAAATCAAAAACAATTACAAATATAACAAATTTCTGAAAAAGAACATCATATTTTTATTTTTTTCGGTTTATCCTTTGCATTTTTTCTTACCATTCGGCTTCTGGCATAGATCTCGTAAGAAATTGAAATTCGTGCAAAATATACCCGAGATATTCAGTATGCATTCCTTCTCTTCCTCCTGTCTGCATATAAGCATCTTTATCAGGCATTTCGATTTTGGCTTCTTTGAAAATTTCTTCTACTTTATCAAACCAAAGCTCTTTAATTTTTTTGTTGTCGGGAGCAATATTTCTTTGAATTAAATCTTTTGTCAGTAAATCATCTTCAAACATTTCACCTGTATAAGTCCAGAGATAATCAAGAGCCTCTGATAATCTCTCTTTGCTTTCATCAGTTCCGTCTCCAAATCGGATTACCCATTCCGAACTATGCCGGAAGTGATATTTAGTTTCTTTAATTGTCTTATCTGCTATAGCTTTTAATCTTTCGTTACTGCTTTTGGATAATTCATTAAGATAGAGCAGTGAGTATGTATCAAAGAAAAACTGCCTGAGAATAGTCATAGCATAATCGCCATTAGGCTGCTCTGCCAGCAGTAAATTTTTAAATTCAATGTCATCTCTGAAATATGCTATTTCATTTTCATCTTTTATATCAGGATGAATTTCTGCAGCATATTTATAAAGCTCCTGAGCGGCTCCAAGCAAATCAAGCGATATATTTGTAAGTGCCAGGTCCTCTTCCAGTATCGGACCGTGTCCGCTCCATTCGGAAAGCCTGTGCCCCAGAATTAACCTGTCATCAGCGAGCCTCAAAAGATAATTATATAAATTAAAATCAGTGGACATCTACATTTACTCCCTTCGGTATTTTATAAAACAACGGGTGTCTGTAGGCTTTATCATCTGCCGGATCAAAAAATGGTCCTGAGTCAGATGGAGAAGTTGCAGTAATATACTCTCCCGGTACTACCCAAATACTTTCGGGATGCCCTCTTCTAGCAAACACATCTCTTGCATTTTGGAGTGCCATTTCTGCATCGACTGCGTGAACGCTTCCGACGTGTTCGTGTGGTCTGCCTGTTTTATTCTGAACGAATACTTCCCAGAGCGACCATTGCGTATCATTTTTACTCATAATATCTATAAATCTGTTTAACAAATTAAGCTGCTCTTTCTTTTCGCTTCAAAGCATATGCTTCAGCGGCTTCTCTTACCCATCTGCCATTTTCATGGGCATCTTTTCTGGCTTTTAATCTTTGCCTGTTTAGAGGACCGTTTCCGTTAATTACTCTGAAAAATTCGTCCCAGTCTATTTTACCGTAAGAATATGTTTTGGTTTCAGGATGAAATTTCAAATCGGGGTCGGGAATTTTAAGTCCGCGTGATTCAGCCTGCGGTACGGTCATATTTATAAACTTTTGCCTAAGTGA
>CAZIXJ010000055.1:696-9146 GCA_964542835.1 uncultured Hyphomicrobiales bacterium | reverse complement strand
GGCTCCGAGACCGCGCTCACGGCGGCCACGCGCGGCAAGCTGCGCTCGATGGCCGCCTAAGTGATTCGTTGGATTCAGTTTTAATTTTCCATTTAAGCGACTGCTGACTATGAACCGAATGTGTATCATCAGGACCAAACATCATAATTGCCGGCGACCACCATCTGTTGAGAGCATCCTGCGCCATTTTCTTCTGCTTTTCAGTACCTGAACATAATTTGGCAATTATCTCATATCCTTGTCTGTTGTGAAAAGCCTCTTCTTTGGTAATTCTAATCATAGCTCTGGAATAAGGACCATATGATGTACCGATAAGACTTACCTGATTAACCATCGCGGCACCATCCACTAGCCAGCCTATAGCACCCATATCAGCCCAGCTTAATGCGGGATAATTAAAAATATTTGAATATTTTGCTTTGCCGTCAAGCAGTGCCTGAAGCATTTCGCTTCTGTCAATTCCGAGAGTTTCGGCAGCACTGTAAAGATATAGTCCATGCCCCGCTTCATCCTGCACTTTTGCAAGGAGTATGAGTTTTCTTCTTAACGACGGAGCCCTCGTAATCCAGTTGCCTTCGGGGAGCATACCGACTACTTCAGAATGAGCATGCTGCGAAATCATTCTGATAAGACTCTTCCTGTATTTTTCGGGCATCCAGTCTTTTGGCTCAATCTTTTCGCCTCTGTTTATCTTAGCTTCAAATTCTTCTAATCTCTTTGCATCATCCATTATTTTGCCTTTATAAATTATAACTTTCGTAAATTTACGATAGTTGTAAAATATTAGTGTATGCTAAATTATATTTTTGCCTTTAAAATAATTCTCAAATATGCAGTTAATCTGAATACTCTTATTTTCTCAGGCTAAAATGCTTTATGAAATACTATCTCTGATTTTATAATACTCATCCAGACTTTCAGGATTTGCAAGTGATGATTTATTCTTTACATCTTCTCCATTCAATATCTTAGCAACTGCAATTTCTACCTTTTTTCCGTTCAGAGTATGCGGTATATCGTTCACTTCTAAAATTATTTCCGGTAAATGCCTCGGAGTCAATTCGGTTTTTATGAAATTTTTTATTTTTAATTTCAGTGCTTCAGAAAATTTATTGCTATTATTAAGTTTGACAAATAAAACAAGTCTTACGTCATTATCATAATTATGTCCTACTATCAGACTATCTTCAATTTCCTCAATAGTATCGAGTACGCGGTATATTTCGGCAGTACCAATTCTTACTCCTCCGGGATTAAGCGTTGCATCAGACCTTCCGTAAACGATAATGCCTCCGTTTTCAGTGATTTTTATGTAATCTCCATGCTTCCAAATTCCTTCATAATCATTAAAATAAGCACTTTTGTATTTTTCATTATTTTCATCATTCCAAAAATATACAGGCATAGAAGGAAATGGTCGGGTGCAGACAAGTTCGCCTTTTTGATTAATCAGAGATTCTCCATTCTCATCAAACGCCTCTACTTTCATACCCAGTCCGCGGCATTGTATTTCACCTTTTATTACGGGTTTCATTGGAGTTCCGAGCATAAAGCAGGATATAATATCCGTACCTCCTGATATTGATGACAGCATAACATCAGACTTTACATTATTATAAATCCACTCAAAATTTCCTTCAGTAAGAGGGGCGCCGGTAGATAAAATGGTTTTCAAAGATGAAAGATTAAAATCTTGCGGCTTTATATTATTATCTTCGCAGGCTTTCAGGAATTTAGGGCTTGTGCCGAATACAGTGATTTTTTCAGTTTCTGTCAGTTTCCATATTCTGTTCAAATCAGGATATCCAGGGCTGCCATCTATGAGAACTACTGTCGCACCGGTCATAAGTGAGCTTATAAGCCAATTCCACATCATCCATCCGGTAGTAGTGAAATACAATATCTTATCCTCACGGTTAAGATTAGTATGCAGCGAAAGCTCTTTGTAGTGCTGAAGAAGAGTGCCGCCTGCACCGTGTACGATACTTTTTGGCAATCCCGTAGTACCTGAAGAATACATAATATAAACGGGATGATTGAAATCTGAATATTCGAACTCTATTTCATCGGCATCTTCTGCAATGAACTCATCCCAATAAGTCTCGGAACCTCTGTTGCCGGTTTTATCAATAAAAATTATTTTTTTTATTTCGGGAATACTTTTGGCAATTTCATATACTGTATCAAGTTTGTTGAAAATCTTACCATTATATGAGTATCCGTTTACGGCAAAAAGTATTTTGGGCGTTATTTGTTTGAATCTGTCTGTTACGCCGTGAACTCCAAAATCAGACGAAGTGGAAGACCATACTGCACCGATACTTGTGGTAGCAAGCATTGCAATTACCGCTTCAAATCCATTATTAATAAATCCGGCTACCCTGTCTCCTTTTTTAATACCAAATTCAATTAAAGATTTTCTCGTTTTGGCTACTTCTGCTAATAGTTCAGCATAGCTCATAGATTGCTTTGCTTCATTTTCATTGAAGTATTCAAGTGCGGTTCTGTTATCATTGTACTTCAGAAGATTTTCAGCAAAATTCAGTTGCAATTCAGTAAAAAAGCTGTAACTAAGCATATGGTCGGGATTATCGGATTTATCTTTCAATTTAACAGGCTGGGATTTACCTTTCTTAATAATATCAGAAAAATTTAGCAGGTCGCTCCAGAAATTGACGAAATTATTAACCGACCACTCATAAAGTTCTTCATAGCTTTTCAGTTTCAAACCATATTTGACGTTAATATGATTTTTAAATTTATACATATTTGAGCTTTCCACAAGCTCCTTTGAAGGCTTCCAAAGTAAATTTCTATCCATAAAAAATATCTTATTAATAATACTACATATCTTACCTATTAAACTTATTTGACAAAGAATTATTGAAAAGAAATCTACGGTAATGATACTTTTAGATTATCAATTTATGACGACCTATTATTCTCCGGATTTCTCTTCAGGCAATCATAGGCAGAGTCTCCTGTGATTGTGAGTAATAAGAATTGGGATGTATGTCAAAGAACGTTTGAAATTGAACTGGTCCACCTCAGTCCCGATTGCTGAGGTTCTCGAAGCACGGGACACCTCCGCCAGCGGAGGATAAGATTATTCCCCTCTTGCCACGATAAATCGGGATGCAGGCAATTGGGGTTGGAATGGAACATCTCAAAGAACGAATATTTAGAAATTTTCAATTCGCTGCCACAAAGGCGAGGCACAGCCGAGACGGAGGATTATCTCCTTATTCCGGGCAGACACACAGGTCTGCACCTTGTATATTAGATTTTTTACCCGTCCCGATGAAATCTGGACGGTTGCATTATTTCTCAACCATCGGGTTTACCCGATGGGGATGCTCTTCCCGATAATCCCAACCACAAAGACGATTTACAGAAATTTCTCTACGTTAAGCGCAGCTTAGTTTGAAATATTCCTTCCCGGAATTTGGTAGAAGATAATAAATTATACTCAAACCTTCCCCCATAGATAAATCTTGGAGCTGGTTATTTGTGCTTAGCTCTTCAGGCGTCCTCGCCTGAAAGCAATAACAAGCGGGGATGCATGTTCTACCTCTTAAAAAAAAATGTAACAAAATGAGTTTTCAACTGTCTTAGTAATATGAATATGTAATTTTTTATAAAAAAGGTAATTGATATGAGAATATTTAAACTATTTATGATTTTTATTCTGTTTTTTGGGTTCTTATTCCAAAATTCTCTATTGGCAAATCAAAATAATCAAAGTGTAGATGTAAAAATTACGCCGGAGTATTATAATTTTGGTGATTTTAAAGTTGGAGACTCCCCTGTAACAAAAGAATTCACATTTACAAATCGTTCTGAAATGTTTCCTGTTTTTCTTTATTCAGTAGAATTTGCTCAGGGTAACCCTTCTTTTTCAGTTGATATTTCATCACTTCAGAAAGAACAGGCTTTTATGCCGGGTGAGAGCAGGACGTTTGATATAACTTATACCCCTCTTTCCGAAAGTTCTGTGAGAGATACTCTGAAATTTTATGTTGGGGACAATGAAGAAGCCTCCTGTCAGTTTGAGTTCAGAGTGATTCTGTCAGCAGGGAGTATGAGTCCTAACATTTATGTGGAAGATGTTAATTTTTTGGAACGGCAGATTAATACCAAATCAGAGTTTGTACCGGTTACTATTACAAACAGTTCTGAACACGGCAGCAATGAAAGACTTACAATTACAAGTGTGCAGCTTTCTTCAAACGTAAAGCATCTTGGTCATGGATATGGCTTTCAGGTGGACACACTTCAGAATATCAGTAATGAAAATCCTCTTATTATAGAAGTGGATTCATCATATACTTTCTTTGTCAGATTTGTACCGGTATTCAGAGGTGAACAGAGCGGCACGATATATTTTATTTCAGATGCCGTAAATAATGAATTTACAAAAAGCCGTTGCGAATTATACGGCACTGCTTATGAAGAAAAAATTATTACTTACAAATCATATGTTCCAATTTCCAATCACACTTTTTCTTATATGTTTGATGAATTATTTACTAAATATGACAGTGTTACAGTAGATAAAATTATTTTTAGCGGCAGTGTGGGTAATTTTGAAAGTTCTGAGATTTTCAGAATAGAAGATAAATATCTCAATGGCAGTGCTTTCCCGTTTTTTATTGAAAAAAATGAATTCATTAAATTTTTTTTTGACGTAAATATTCCGAAGATTGGAAGCTATGACGCTGAAATAGAGTTCGTCGGTGATTTCTTCAGTTCTAAACTTATACTCGATTTTACATATAAAAAAGTGAATGCATACATTAATTATTATCAGGATACTATCAGATTGCTTCTTGGCAGCTCGAAATCCGAACAATTCAAGATTACAAATGACTTGCATAACGGAACAGCACCTCTGATTATTTATGGTGTGGAATTTTCCGGTGATGTTGGTTTAGGTCATGAAGGAAATCCGATTTATCTTGCTAAAGATTATGCACTCGATAAGCCGGAATATATTAATCCCGGTGAATCCAAAGAAAATCAAATCAACTATTATTCTGAAGAAGACGGCACTTTTAACGGCACAATTACATTTCTCTCCAATGCACAGGATACTATCAAAATGAATGTTACTTATATTGCCGGTACGGGAACTTCTGTAAAGAATGATGAAATTGTGGAAGATTACAGAATTTATTTTGACAGCATTTCAGATATGCTGAAAATCAGACTTGATGCAAAAAATCAATACAGCATAACAAGCGATATTTATAATCTTAACGGTCAAAGAATTTTTACGGCAAATCAGAATATATTTGCCGGTGAAAATCAATTTTCGCTGAATGCTTCAGAATTAAATACCGGAACTTATTTAATTAAAATCAGAAATCAAAGCAATACAATAATTAATGATAAATTCATAATCGTAAGATAGATGAAAATTATCAGCCACCACAAAACCTCCTTTTCCTGTAATGGGAATTGGATGTTTTTTCATTGTTATAAAAATAATTTGATATATTTTTGTATTTCATGTGTCTTACATATTATAGATTGACAAATTTTAAAAAAGTTTTTTATTATGATTAGAATATTACTGCTATTTTGTTTAGTCTTGAATTTGAATGCTTCTACTATAAAAATCAATGAAGTGATGCCTGCCAATGGCCGGACGATAGATGATATGTATGGAGAAAGCTCAGACTGGTTCGAGCTGTATAATTACGGGAACGAACCCATAAATCTCAAGGGCTACAGAGTTAGCGACAGAGATGATTTTAAAAGCGCCTTCATTCTGCCTGATACTGTAATTCAGCCCGGTGAATATATTATTATTTGGGCTTCCGGCAGAAATGAATATGGCAATGAAGTGCTTCAGATAGAGGGCGGCGGACCGGGAATGCATCTTAATCAGGATTTTTATGATGAAGGCAGTTTCAGTTATGTACCTGCAGAAGGCGATTTCACCGCTACCATAAGGATTAATAATTTTTTGGCTGACAAAGATAATGCATATTTAATTTTTATGGCAAGAGAAGAAGAAAATATCAACAGCAGATGGACTGGTATTGGATTTGATAGAAATTCAGTTGCATACAGATGCAGAGTTCGTTCAAAAAATCCAATCGAGTCAGGACAATGGATGAACTTCTATCCTTTAGATCCATTGGTTTATGAATTTAATTTTGCAAGTGCCTATGCGAAAATTGTCAGAAAAGATGATAATTTTTACAATTATGTATCACGCGATGGTATTTACTGGGAGTTAATAGCTGAAGATAGTTTGCCAAATTTTAATAATGATATTTTTCTTGGTTCATTGATTGTTTCAGGTGATAATGAAAATACTGCAAAAGCAAGAATTTCAAATTTTCAGATAAACAACGAAATCATAGATTTTAAAAATATTATTACAGAAAATTATTTTAAAGATATAAAAACCGAAAAAGAAGTAATAAATGAAATACATTCAGATTTTTCTTTAAATACAAATGAAAGTTTATACTTATGGGACGATAACAGGATATTAATAGAATCAATTAAATGGGATACTGCGCATTCAGATATTTCATTTACCAATAATAATAATTATTTTATTTATTACAAAAAACCAAGCCCCGGACAAAGTAATACTAAACAATATTTTCAAATTTCCAAACCACCTTCATTTAGTGAAAATTCAGGATATTATTCTTTTCCTTTTGATTTAGAATTATATAGTGAAGAAGATATTTACTATACTTTGAATGGAGATAAACCTGATACAAATTCATTTAAATATGAAAGTCCAATTAATATTACAAATAATACAACCGTCAGAGCTGTTTCAATTTCAAAGGAAAAAATTAAAAGTGGAATAGAAACAAATACATTTATTTTTGAAGAAAAACCTGAAATACCAACTATATTAATTTCTGCTCCTAACGAACAATTATACAGTAAAGAGAATGGAGTTTTATATGAGAAATATGATGAAAATGGAAATTTAGTTGAATCAAATGTCTTAAGAATTCTATTTGCAGACAGCAATCTGGAGTTATTGAAAAATGATAAAACAATATTTAATGAAAATGCAGGTTTAAGATTAAGAGGTGGAGCAACAAGGGACTTTCCTCAAAAATCATTTAGTTTATCTTTTAAAAACAAATATGATTCTGATGGATTAAATATTGCATTGTTCGATAATAAAGAATCTGAAAATTATTCTTCACTAATGCTTAGAAATTCCGGTAATGACTGGCATCATGGATTTATCAGGGACCCTTTTGTATCTGTACTTGCAGACAAATTTAATTTTAATTTGGAATGGCAGGCATACTTTGCTTGCAGGGTTTATATTAATGGAGAATATTATGGAATGCTTAATTTAAGAGAGAAAGCTAATGAAGATTTTATTGAATCGAACTACAACTTTAATGAAAAAGATATTTTTATATGCACATCTACAGGAAAGCCGAATCATAATTCATCAATAAGATATAAACAATTTATTGATGGTCTTTATTCACTCGAAGCAACTAATGACTCTCTTTTTAATGAAGCATTCACATCTATAGATATTGATAATTTTATTGATTATTACATAATTAATATTTATATAGGAAATATTGATTGGCCTTATAAGAATAATAAAATTTGGTCCCATAAAAGCAATAAGTTCAAGTTGAGGCATATTTTATATGATACTGATTTTTCTCTTGGTTATGGAGGGTTCAAGCATACTTTTAATTCATTCAAAGAAATACTTGATAAGAGCAGAATGGAAGACCCGCTTTTTTCATTTTCAATTTTGCCTTTTATTAAATTTACTGAAAATATTAAACATAGAAATCTTTTCCTTAACAGATTTGCTGATAGGATGAATACGGTACTTAAGGATAATTTTACAGTACCTGTTTTGGATTCATTAACAAATATTATTAAGAATGAAGTACCAAGACACCAATTAAGATGGCCTGAAAGTATTCAGAATTGGGAAAAGGAAATAGAAATCATAAAATCCTTTCTGTTAGACAGAAATAAATTTGCTTTTGAAATGACTGCTGAATCTTTCCATCTACAAGGCACATCAGATTTACATATCAAAATTCATCCTCCCGAAGCTGCCGTATTCGATGTAAATACTATAAAAAATCTTGAAGAGGAATTTGAAGGGAAGTATTTTGCAGGTGTGCCATATAAAATTAAAATAAAGCCGAAGCCGGGATGGAAATTTACGGGGTGGTCCGATTATCAATATGGTGATTCTACTCATATTACGATACTTCCTGATACTACCGGATTGTATCTTACAGCTTATTTTGAAGAAACCAATATTAAGCAGGGCGACCCTGTTATTAATGAAATAATGTACAGTTCCGATAATTACAACGACCCGGGAGACTGGCTCGAACTTTATAATCCTCATCCTTTTACAATAG
Organism: uncultured Hyphomicrobiales bacterium; assembly: GCA_964542835.1. Lineage (GTDB taxonomy): Bacteria > Bacteroidota > Ignavibacteria > Kapaibacteriales > UBA2268 > CAZIXJ01. Next base: position 747 of record CAZIXJ010000055.1, on the reverse strand, counting down.
ATATCGGGCATCTTTTATTCAAAGACAATAATGATAATAATGCTTTCGATA
>CAZIXJ010000055.1:0-686 GCA_964542835.1 uncultured Hyphomicrobiales bacterium | reverse complement strand
GATGAATACCTCGTTCTGGCAAGGAATATTGATGATTTCAAACGAGTATATCCTCCTGTAGATAATGTGAACGGCAGCTTTGAATTTGGACTTTCCGAAGATGACGTTACGAGATTATTAACCGGGAAAAACGAACCCGTTGATTATGTAAATTATAAAAATTATTTGCCTTGGCCCAATGATGCAGACAATACAGGATATTCAATAGAACTCATCTCTCATAATCTTGACAATAATCAAGGCAAAAACTGGAAATCATCCGAAGAGTATCTCGGCACTCCGGGAAGAAGAAATTCTGTATCGCGGTTTATCGGAGAAATCGGTGAAGGCGATATTTTTGTATATTATGACGGGTATCAGGAAGTTGTTTATCTGAAAGTAAAAGTCGGGTCAGTTCCAAAAATAAAAATCCAAATATTTGATATGCTCGGTAAGCAGGTCAAATTGGCAAATTATGAAAGTGAAACATCCGGTAATCAGGAATTAATGCTCGATGTAAGCAAATTAAATTCCGGCTTTTATTTTATCCGTGCAGATATATTCGATGCTTCCGGGATGAAAACAAAATTATTGAAATTTAATATATTGAGATAGTATTCTTATCCAAATGAAGTGGTTTGACTTATAATACTAAGTTGCTTTCATTCATATAACATACTTCAGAACAACAAAAAATATTCTCATTG
>CAZIXJ010000054.1:0-10762 GCA_964542835.1 uncultured Hyphomicrobiales bacterium | reverse complement strand
ATTGACAGGGATTTGCTCCAGGGTATCCTTGAAGAAACTCTTTCTATGATTATCAAGAAAAAATACGGAAATGAATCCAATTTCGAGATAATCGTAAATATGAACAAGGGTGATATTGAAATTTATCTTATGAAGGATATAGTAGAGGAAGTGGAAGACCCCGAAACTCAGATATCTCTTGAGGAAGCTCAGAGATATAGTGATGAAGAATATGAAATCGGTGAAGAGTTTATCGAGGAAATTACGCTTGACAACATTTCGGACAGCTTTGGAAGGAGGCTTATTTCTCTTGCTTCTCAAAATTTGAATCAAAGAATAAGAGAAATCGAAAAAGATAATATATATAATGAATTTGAGAAGAAAAAAGGCGAAGTGATAATCGGAGAAATCCATCAGGTAAGAAGGCATGATATTCTTGTAATGTATGAAGGGGTAGAGCTTAGACTGCCAAGAGACGAGCAGATACCTAACGAACCTTACAGATACAAAAAGAATCAATCTATTAAAGCTATAATAAAAGACGTGAGAAGGACAGGACCCGGAGGTCAGCCCGACATAATTCTTTCAAGAGCTTCAGAAGAATTTCTCGAAAGATTATTCGAAATAGAAATACCGGAAATTTATGATGGCATTATTCAGATAAAATCTATCGCAAGAGACCCGGGAGACCGCTCCAAAGTAGCTGTTCAGTCTTATGATGACAGAATAGACCCTGTAGGAGCCTGCGTAGGAATGAAGGGCATAAGGATACACTCTATTGTAAGAGAGTTGAATAATGAAAATATTGATTTGGTAGAATATACCGATGACCCTGTAGAATATCTAAGAAAGTCGCTTCTGCCGGCTATTGTAAAAGATATCGAAGTAGATACAGAAACACTTACTGCTACGGTAATTGTTCCTGATGACCAGGTATCTTATGCTATCGGTAAAAACGGTATGAACGTAAGGCTTGCCACCAAGCTTACAGGCTATCAGATAAATCTTCTGAAAGAAGGCGGCGAGGACATAGAGCTTTCTGAATTTAAAGAAGAGCTTGGAGAAGAGCTTTATGAAAAACTAATGGAAAACAAAATTGAAACTGCCAGAGAATTTCTTGAAACCGACCCTCAGGCGATTCTTGACTATGGCATTATAAAGAAAGATGAACTTATCGAGTTGCGAGAGATAATGCTCGCTGAATTCGATGAAGATGAGATTCCGGAAACTCTGGAAAAGATTAAGGCAATGGAAATGCCTGAATAAATTTTAAAGCATTATCAGATTTAATTATTAATGTAATTTATATTTCGGGGATTATGGCTGCGAAAAAGATAAAATTATTTAGATTAGCTTCTGAAATAAATATCGGGCGTGAAGAAATTATTAAGTTTCTTCAGGCTAAAGGTTTCGATATTCAGAATAAGCCTACTGCCACTTTAGATGATAAAATGGTAGAGCTTGTTCATGAAAAATTTAAAAGAGAAATCAGAGCTGTGGAGCTGCAAAGAGAAAAAATCCAAAAGCACAAAACCACAAAAAAACAAACGCCTGAGCAAAAGCCGGAAGAAAAGAAAAAAGAAGAAGTAGAGGAAGTAGCAAACGTCCCTGTTTTCGATTTGTCCGAACTTGAAAAGAAAAAGAAGCTGGAGCAGGAAAAAGCTGCCGAAATGCAGGCTGAAAAAACCAAAACTCCTGCCGCTGACGAGAAAAAAGAAGAAAAAGCTCCTGATAAATCTCAACCTGATTCCAAACCGGATGAGGATAAGAAAGAGCAGACTAAAACTGAAGCTCCCGGAAAATCTGATAAAGAAAAAGCTCCTGATGAAATGAAAAAATCCGATGAAAAGATTCAGGCTGACAAAAAAGATGTTTTGGATGATGCTAAAAAAGAAGACGTTGAAATAGATGAGATAAGCCCGGAAGAAATTGATGATGATGAATTCGGAGCGGCTCCTCAGCTTAGAGGTCTTACCGTGCTTGGTAAAATTGATATGAAAAAGAAAAGGAAAGCTCCTGCCAAACCTAAACCTAAGCAGAAAGCTCCTGAACCTGAAACAGAAGATGATATAAAAGAGGCTGCCTCTAAAAAGAAAAAATTCAGGCACAGAACCAAGAAAACCGATGCTCCTAAAGCCGAGGAAACTATCACTAAACCTACACCTACAGGCGAAGAATCTGAAGACAATAAACAAAGCTCCAGAAAGAAAAGCAAAAAAGAGGAACGCAAACGCAGAAAACGCAAATCCATTCGCGACCAGATAAGCGAAAAAGATGTGGACAGAGCTATAAAAGAAACAATGTCGTCTTCATCAGACTCTTCTATGTCTGACAGAGCTAAAGCAAGAATGAAGCGTAAGCAGGAAAGAGAAGAAAAAGAACAGAAAAAAATTGAGCAGAAAGAACAGGATTCTAAAAAACTTCAGCTTACTGAATTTGTAACTACAAGTGATATTGCTAATCTGATGGGTAAAGATCCGAATGAAATCATCGTAAAATGTATGGAACTCGGGCTGATGGTAACTATCAATCAGAGGCTTGATAAAGATACAATCGCTCTGATTGCTAACGATTACGATTTCGATGTAGAGTTCGTAGATGAAGAGCAGGTGATGTTCATAGAAGATGAAGAAGACCCTGAAGAAATGCTCAAAGCCAGATCGCCTATCGTTACGATAATGGGGCACGTGGACCATGGCAAGACTTCGCTTCTGGACCACATTCGGAAAACCAATGTAGTATCCGGTGAAGCCGGGGGGATTACCCAGCATATCGGAGCTTACAAAGTAGTGCTTGAAGACAAATCCATTACTTTCCTCGATACTCCGGGACACGAAGCCTTTACTGCGATGCGTGCCAGAGGTGCTCAGGTAACAGATATAGTAGTGCTTATCGTAGCTGCCGATGACAGCGTAATGCCACAGACAATTGAGGCTATCAGCCATGCAAACGCTGCTCAGGTACCAATAGTGGTAGCAATAAATAAAATTGACAAACCGGATGCAAATCCCGACAGAATAAAGCAACAGCTTGCCGACCACGGTGTGCTGGTGGAAGACTGGGGCGGCAAATTTCAGTCTGCCGAAATATCAGCTAAACAGGGTGAAAATATTGATGCACTTCTTGAAAAGATTTTGCTCGAAGCCGAATTTCTCGAGCTTAAAGCAAATCCTGACAGAAAAGCAAGAGGTACTGTAATCGAATCTGATATGAGAAAAGGTCTTGGCTCTGTAGCAACAGTAATTATCCAAAAAGGTACTCTTAACGTGGGAGATGCTTTTGTTTCAGGAGTTTATCACGGAAGAGTGCGTGCTATGCTCGATGACAAAGGTGAAAAAGTATCCAGCGCAAAACCATCCGACCCCGTAATGGTAATGGGTTACAGCGGACTGCCGGAAGCCGGCGATACATTCGTAACCACATCCACAGAGCAGGAAGCCAGAAAAATTGCTATAGAAAGACAGCAGCTAAAACGCGAACAGGAATTAAGGCAGGTGCGCCACATTACACTCGATGAGATTTCCGCTCAGATACAAATCGGCGGTGTAAAAGATTTGAATCTTGTAATAAAAGGTGATGTAGCGGGTTCTGTAGAGGCATTATCTGATTCACTTCTGAAATTATCAAGAGAAGAAGTAAGAGTAAACATACTCCACAAGGGCGTTGGCTCTATTACCGAATCTGACGTAATGCTTGCGGCTGCTTCAGGCGCTGTGGTAATAGGCTTTAACGTAACTCCTACCGGAACTGCCAGAAAAGTATCAGAAAATGAAAAAGTGGATATTAGAATTTATAATATAATCTATGATTGTATCAACGAAATTCAGCTTGCACTCGAAGGTCTGCTCACTCCTGAATACAAGGAAGAAGTGATTGCCACAGTGGAAGTAAGAAAGACGTTTAAAATATCCAAAGTGGGCGTAGTAGCCGGCTGTTACGTACAGAGCGGGAAAATAAAACGAAACGACAAAGTACGTGTATTGCAGGAAGGTTTTAAAGTATTTGACGGCAGAATTGCTTCACTGAAAAGAAACAAAGATGACGTGAAAGAAGTTGACCAGCAGTATGAATGCGGTATTCAGCTCGAAGGATTTAATGATTTCAACGAAGGTGATATCATCGAAGCATATCATGTAAAAGAAATAAAAAGAACATTCAAGTAAAATATTATGAGTATAAGAGCAGAAAAAATAGCATCTACTGTAAAAAAAGAACTTGCAGAACCAATATCCAGAATTGGGAGTGAAGTTTTCAAAGGGCTTGTAACGCTTACATCCGTAAGAATGGCTCCCGATTTGCAAATTGCAAAGCTATACGTAAGTGTATTCGGAAAAAATGTTTCAGTTGGTGATGTAATAGAAGAACTTGAGAACAAATCTTCTGAATTGAAACAGATAATAGCTAAAAATTTAAGGCTCAGATATGTACCTGAATTAAAATTTTACCTCGATGACACTCTTGATAAAATGGACCATATTCAGGAACTTTTGGATAGCGTAAAAACCGATAATGATGATCAAAAATAAATTATTAAAATGATATTAGACACATATTCAATTAAAAAAATACCTGACTGGCTAGAAATACTCCGTACAAACGGTGGTACTTTATTAATTGATAAAGATAAAGACTGGACGTCATTTGATGTAATAGCCAAACTCAGAGGATTGCTGAAAATATCAAAAATTGGTCATGCCGGCACGCTTGATCCGCTTGCTACCGGTTTACTTATTGTGTGTGCAGGAAAATTCACCAAAAGAATTGATTCATATCAGGGATTGCGTAAGCAATATACAGGCACTATCAAATTTGGTGCAACTACTAAATCAGAAGATTCTGAAACCCCTGAAGAAAATATTACTGACATTAGCCATCTGGAAAGCAGCAATATACTTCATGCATTCTATAAATATACGGGAAAATACAATCAAATTCCCCCAAAATACTCAGCAAAAAAAATTGATGGAAAAAGAGCCTACAAATTAGCAAGAAAAGATGCTGATTTTGAAATGAAACCAAATGAAGTGGAAATCTTTTCACTCCATATGCAGAAATTTTATTCACCATATGCCGATTTCAAAGTAGAATGTTCCAAAGGTACATATATTCGCTCACTTGCAAGGGATATTGGTGAGTTTGTGGGAGCAGGAGGATATTTATATAATCTGCGCAGAACAGCAATAGGTGGATTTACCATAGCAAGCGCTCTAAAAATAAACGATGTGGAATTAGCAGTAGAAAAATTGCGATGAATATATATCGTACATTTGATGATATAGATTTTAATAAAAATACTGTGCTTACAGTCGGCACATTTGACGGAGTACATAAGGGCCATCAGATGCTGCTGAAATATCTCAAATCTGTAGCGGCTGAAAAGAATCTTCGCCCGCTTCTTATTACAATAGACCCTCATCCGCAAATAGTTCTTCAAAAAGAAAGCAAGCCGCATATTAAGCTGCTCACTACTATTGAAGAACGAATTGAGCTGTTCCGAAAATTCGGACTGAAAAATTTACTGATAATACCGTTTTCTTACGAATTTTCCAGAACCAAACCGGAAATATTCATTGAAAAATATCTTTACCAAAAGACCGGACTTAGGCATATACTTGTAGGATATGACCACCTATTTGGAAAAGACAGAAGCGGGAACAATAATTTACTGGAAGAATTCGGACTGAAACTCGACTTTGAAGTGGAAAAAATGTCTCCGTATCTTGAGAACGGTGAAATAATATCCAGTACAAAAATCAGAAATCTGCTTACTGAAAATAAAATCTGCGAAGCAAACACTATGCTCGGCTATGATTTTTCAGTAACGGGAAAAGTGGTAAGAGGACAGGGAAGAGCAAGGTCGCTGGGCTATCCTACTGCAAATTTTGAATTTAATAATCCTCATAAGCAAATACCGGCAAACGGGGTTTATCTGATTTATAGTTTTATTAATGATAATTTGCATTACGGTATGGCAAATATCGGAACAAGACCCACTCTTACAAATGACACTCATCCTACTCTTGAGGTAAATTATTTTAATCTTGATATGGATTTGTACGATGATATTTTAAAAGTGTCATTTCTGAAATTTATCAGAAAAGAACACAAATTCAGCGGAGTAACTCCTTTGCTGAATCAAATCGGGAAAGACAAGGAAACTTGCCTTAAATTAATTAAAGAAATTAATAAATAATTTTTGGATAATTCAAAATATATTTGTAATTTTGTTGTTCATTTTATTTACATAAGTGTATATAGCGGAGTTTCATAAATGATCTTATCAGAAAAAAAGCAGGAATTGGTAGAAAAGTTCGGTGGCAATACTAAGGACTCAGGCAGATCTGAGGTGCAGATAGCCATATTTACAGAAAGAATAAATGATCTTACAAGACATGTGGATACGCATAAAAAGGATCATCACACAAGACGTGGTCTTATCAATCTTGTGAGCAAAAGAAGAAGATTACTTAATTATCTTATGAAAAATGATATTAGTCGTTACCGTAAGGTATTAGCTGATCTTTCGTTGCGTAAATAATAATTGATAAATTATTAGATTTTTTGATAAGAGATTGCTGTGTTTTCGGTAATCTCTTGTGTTATATAGAGTAAGTAATAGAAGAAAGTAAGTTTTATTCATATTTCGAGAATTTTTTATGCCAATACATGAAGTATCTATTGATTTTGACGGCAAAACCTTTACTTTAACAGCCGGCAAATATGCCAAATTCGCAAACGGATCAGTAATGGTAAGATGCGAAGACACTATGGTGCTTGTTACATCTACACGCTCAGAGAGAGAAATTGACGCTGATTTTCTGCCTTTGCAGGTAGAATATCGCGAAAAAACCGCCTCTGCCGGAAAAATACCCGGAGGATTTCTTAAAAGAGAAGGAAGACCTACAGATAAGGAAGTACTTACCGCAAGACTTATTGACAGACCTATCAGACCATTGCTCCCTAAATCATGGAGACATGAAACGCAGATTGTAGCTACGGTTTACTCATCCGATCCTGCAGTAGAACCGGATACTCTTGCTGCAGTAGGAGCTTCTGCTTCTATGCTTATTTCTGATATTCCGTTTGGCGGTCCTATTTCTGAAATTAACGTAGGCAGAATAGACGGTGAATTCGTAGTAAATCCTTCTTTCGAGCAGGCTGAAAAGTCTGATATTTATATGACGGTAGCCGGTAGTAATAGTGCTATACTTATGGTGGAAGGTGAAAGCAGGGAAATTTCGGAAGATGAATTCCTTCAGGCTATTGATTTTGCTCACGAAAAAATCAAAGAGCTTAATAATCTCCAATTAGAACTTCAGAAATTAGCAGGCAAAGAAAAAACTGAGTTTGTTGAAAAAGTAATACCTGATGAAATAATAAACGTAGTAAGAGAAACCGTAAAAGATGATGTGGAAGATTATATCCACAAAGGAACTTCCAAAGAGCAAAGAGGCGAATTACGTTCACAGATAATGGAAAAAGCCCTCGAATCTGCTCAGGAAAAATTTGAAGGTAACGAAGAAATTGAAGAAATTCTAGAAGCAAGTGTATCAAAAGCATTCAGCGAATTTGAAAAAGAAAGAATGAGAAGAATGATATTGAGTGACAAAGTACGTCTGGATGGCAGAAAACTTGATGAGATAAGACCAATTCACTGCGAAACCGGATTGCTCCCGAGAGCACACGGTTCTGCTCTTTTCACAAGAGGTGAAACTCAAAGTCTTACCACAATTACACTCGGTACTTCAAGAGATGAGCAAATGATAGACGGTTTGCAACCTACATATAACGAAAGATTTATGCTCCATTACAATTTCCCTCCATTCTCTACCGGAGAAACAGGCAGAATGGGAGTAAGCAGAAGAGAAGTCGGACACGGACATCTTGCCTGGAGATCAATAAAATCTTTGCTGCCTGATGCTGCAAATTTCCCATATACGATAAGAATCGTTTCTGATATTCTCGAATCAAACGGCTCTTCTTCTATGGCTACAGTTTGTGCAGGAAGCCTTGCAATGTTTGATGCTGGTGTACCCGTAGAAAAATCTATTGCAGGTATTGCAATGGGCTTAATTAAAGAAGATGACGAAATAGCAGTACTAAGCGATATACTTGGCGATGAGGATTTCCTCGGTGATATGGATTTCAAAGTAACAGGCACAAAAGACGGTATTACTGCATATCAGATGGATATTAAAATAGACGGACTTTCTGTAGATATTATGAAAACTGCTCTTAATCAGGCAAAAATCGGCAGAGACCACATACTGGGAATTATGGACGATACAATGTCTAAAGCAAAAGATGATATTTCGCAGTATGCTCCGAGATATGAAATAATGAAAGTACCGACAGATATGATTAGTGCCGTAATTGGTTCAGGCGGAGAAACTATCAGAGCTATTTGCAAGGAAACCAATACGGAAATCAATATTGAGGATGACGGTACTATTATGATAGCAGCTACTTCCAAGGAAGAATCTGATGCTGCCAAAGTAATGATAGAGCAGGTAACAAGAAAACCTGAAGAAGGCGAAATCTATGTAGGCAAAATAAAAGAAATTCGCGACGGATTGGGTGCATTTGTAGAAATACTCCCTAAAACAAGCGGACTTCTTCATATATCTCAGATAGCATATGAAAGAGTAGAAGATATGCACGAGTATTTAAAAGTTGGCGATAAAATTGAAGTAAAATTGCTTGAAGTAACAAGAGACGGAAAATACAGATTAAGCCGTAAAGCTCTACTTCCGAAACCTGAAGGTTACGTGGAAAGAGACGAACCGCGTGGCGGCGGCGGACGCGACAACAGAAGAAGAGATGACCGCAGAGGCGGCGGTGGCGGACGCGACAACAGAAGAAGATAATCTTATAAGATAAGTATTTTATTCTTTCTAAAAAAAAGTAAAATAATAATTATACATAATCAGTAAACATTGACTTTAAATTCATTGTTTACTGATTTTTTTATTGCCCAAATCCTATTCAACGCTATATTTGCAGGCGAATTCCTCTCTCCCCTACTTCAGTGTGTGTGTGTAAAAAATAATGAATTCTGAGATTGCAAAAAACATTATTTCTCATAACTCCCTCTACCACTGAGATAGCCTTAAATTAACCACTGACAAAATTGGGTCATCAATTTCTTCTAAACAAGAGCGGAGTGAACTCAAAGTACATAAAATTTAATAAATCCAACTATAAATCCAACTGTTAGTACTTATACTAAGTTCCTCTTATTCGAGCAATTTATAAAAGGATTACAATACTCTGCTGAAGAGGATTAGTTTATTTGCCCACTGTCAATTGCCACGACTTTTAAGTCGTGGTTGTGTTTGGCTAAAGACTTTAATACCAATTCATTACTCACCCCGAGTTAAAACTCGGGGCTATTAAAAAGGATACAGATTTAAAAAGTTTGATGAGTTGTTTCTTTGAATGCAACTTGGTATTAAATCTTCCAATGGGTGATTAATGGAAGAGTTTTGGAGCTGACTAATAGTAAAGCGATTAATTTTTCAACGTCAGACAAGAATGTCTGACCTACTGCTTATTATAGGTAGAACATGAGTCCCCGCTTGTTCCTGCTTTCAGGCGAGGACGCCTGAACTACCTAAAAGTAGAATAGACATTACAGTCTGTTGTAAATGATAATACTTATTAGTCAGCCCTGGCTTGACGGACAATGAACGGAGCAGAAGTGTGGCAAGTCGGAGGATTATTTTAATAGATGATAGCATTAAAAAAAAATTCCTTTTGAGCATTTATACAAATTATTCAAAATTTTTATTAAATTACTTACGTTCTATTGTTAAAGTTTTTAAATTTTTATCCGATATATAAAAAGTATAATTATACAGGAATTTTAAAATTGGACTTGGCATCAGTACATAATGTTACTTCTATTACACCTGCTACAAATATTGATAATAGCAGGCAAGATATACTTATGCCAAATGAGAAGCAAAGTAATCAAAATTACAAAAAAAGTGAAAATGACATTAATTCCGTAAAGCCACAACTTTTGAAAGAAAGCCGTGCTAAGGATAATAATAAATCAGGCATAAAAGAAATTAATGATAATCCCGCAGCTCCTGAACTTTCAGAAGAAGAAAAAAAGCAGGTGGAAGAACTGAAAAAAACTGACAGAAACGTAAGAGCTCATGAGCAGGCTCACGTAGCCGCCGGAGGTGAGCTTATTAAAGGAGGAGTAAATTATTCATACAAGACGGGTCCGGATAATAAAAAATACGCAGTATCAGGAAAAGTAAATATTGACTTATCTCCTGTAAAAGGAGATGCAGAAGCTACAATTCGCAAAATGCAAAAAGTAAAAAGAGCAGCTCTTGCCCCTGCCGACCCTTCCCCGCAGGACAGGCAAATTGCTGCCACAGCTTCACAGATAGAATCTAAAGCACGAATACAAAAATCGAGAGAAAGAAGCGTAGAAAACGACAATCAATACAATTTTATTTCCAAAGCAGGACAAAACAAATTCATTGAAGAATATAAAAAGCAACAGCAAACATCCGGCGACCTAATTCAGGCAGCCACATCCCTAAGAGGAGAGCTAAGCAAACTAATATAGATTAAACTCATAACAACATAAGTTTATAATTGACAAATCACTCTGTTAATTCAAAAATCCCTTTTAAATCAAATTAGCCGGTGGCTGATAAAAGCAGTAATAAAAAACTGCCAACAAGAATATGGAAAAAAAACGGTGTTTCATACTAAGTTGCTTTCAAACATTCAAGAGAAAACATCTGATTCCCACCTGTGC
>CAZIXJ010000053.1:0-10877 GCA_964542835.1 uncultured Hyphomicrobiales bacterium | reverse complement strand
AATAAAGAAATGGCTGAAAGAACGGATATATCACCTGATAAAAAGCATTATGCATATAATGACTGGCATAGCTATTACGTTACAATGTTATGCGACCCTTTATATCTGAGTGTTGAAAATGAATTAATTTTGAAAAACAACGGTATTTTAATTAGCCCAAACCCTGCATCTGATTATATTGAAATATCAATCCCTGAAAACCACTGGGTTAACCCTGTGGCTGTTAGCGATGAAATAGCGATATATGATGTATTGGGAGAGAGAGTGGCAAATGTATCCAATACCCTCTCATACAGAGCGAGGGAGCTTAGAATTAATATTTCTCATCTGCCAAAAGGCGTTTATTTTGTGCGGTTCGGTGAGAGAGTGGAGAAATTTGTGAAGAAGTAAGATTGTAAGGGTGAAAGTATTCAGGCTAAAGTCTTATATTTCATATAAATACCGAATGCCCGGAAAAATCTCGGAGCTGCTGAAAAGGTGAGAAGCAGCATAGACATTCTTGTCTGTGGTAGAACATCCGTCCCGGCTTGTTCTTACTTCAGGCGAGGACGCCTGAAGTACCCTAATTTCCGCAGACGCGAATGTCTGCTCTACCCGTATTTCGTCCTCCTCCACTACTGCGCAACTCTTGCTCCAAAGGAAGATAAATATTCAGGAGAATTCCCCTCTAAATATTCAATTATAATTTATACATATTATTCAGTTGCAGCTTCATCCTCAGATTTTCCACCATATTTTTCGAGAAGGAAATCAGCAACTGCTTCTACTTCTTTTGGCTTCAACCCCTGATTAGGCATTGGCGGATAATCAGGATCCACAGGGACAGGATTACTTATAAACTGTACCAAAGCATCTCTGTCGCCGACATACTTATTTATGATATTCTTATGAGCAGGAGCTGCAGGAGTATCTTCATCCTTATGGCAAGCCATACATCTTTGATATATTTCTTCACCGCTTACCTCGACAGTGGAACGCCCGAGAGAAGCCATAAACTCCTCATTGTATTCCTCATATTGCTTGTCAAGCTCTGCAATCTGCTTTTTATTTGAAACTCCAAAAGCAGATTTTTCTTTAGCACCGATAAGTGAAACAAAAAGAATTGAAAAAATAAATGAATATGTTACATATTTCAGTTTTTCGGTTTTTGAAGAGATATAAAGAAATACTACGGCAAGAAAAACTGAAATGACTGCACCTAACACAATTAAAAATATTGTAGAATTAAGTGCATATTTTGGTGTGGATATAAGACTGAATAAAAACAATAAAGGCTGAACAAGACTGAAGATTATAGCAATAGATGTTGCCTTTTTAATACTGAATTTATTGTATTCATTATCATACTTTTTATCTTCTTTATTCCAGATAAATTTAATAAATAAATACGTAACTGAAGCAATAGCAATCGAAGCAGTAATAAAATGAAGAAACTTAATCATATACTCCGCACTGATAAAAAGCCAGAAAACAGAAATGTATTTTTCCCACATTCCTCTGTCCACTGCAAGTGCTATGCTGCCGATAAATATCCAGAATGATACAAATAGAAATACAAGCCCCCAAAAACCCGCTCTCTTTCTTGTGCTTTTATTAACCGAATCAATTTCATCGAAATCATCATCTTTTACTTTATTTTTTATCTTAACAAATAAAGCATCTAATTCATAGGATTTTTTATATTTGAAAAGAAAAGAAATTCCTACAGCATATATCAAAAATGAAAGCAATAAAAACCCTACTACGTTCACTTCTGCATTATGCAAAAGCTGAGTATAGAACATTATAATCGCAAGAAACGGCACTAATCCGATTCCCAGCAATTTTGTCAAATCACCTGTAATTAGCTGAGACATTTCTTTGGAAAATAAATATTGATTTTTAGATTTTTCCGAATATTCATTTGGTTTATAAAAAACTGAAAGCAACATACTTCCAAATAAAATACCTGAATGAACAAGGAATATCATAAGAGCAAAAATCAAAAGCCCGTTAAGCAATTCTAAATTATAGTCAGGTTGAGGAATAACCAAATTATTTAAAAAATCCATAATTCAATCCATTATAATCAGTTAATAAAACTGTCAATTGATAAAACAAGTACAACGGTAAGTACATAAATATTAATATCTCTGAAAGCAAATTTCAGTTGTAAATTTTCTTTGTAAAGATTAATAATCTTTCCTGTTCTCCAGACCAGAATAACTCCAGCAAGAAGAAGCAGAGCATTAGTCCAGATATTATGGTTAAGCCCGAAATAAGGAATCATAAGAGTAGTTACCGCAAGTGCAACTATCCAAACGTATGAAATCCTTACAAGCTGTTTTTTGTTATATTTCTGAGTAAGTGTAGGAAAACCTGCTCTTCTGTAATCTTTGTCATAAATTAGAAACAAAAACCAGAAATGAGGAATCTGCCAGATGAAAAAGAATAATCCCAAAGCAAATAGCTGAGGATGTATAAGACTGCCGCCTGCAGCAGCCCAACCGATAGCAGGAGGCAATGCCCCGACTACCGCACCCGGAACCACAGCCATAGCAGTTACTTTTTTCATTGGAGTATAAATTAAATTATACCAAATCAAAGCTAAAAGCCCAAATATTAATGCAGCATAATTTGTAAAAACAAGAAGCATAAGTATTCCGGCAATACTCATAGCCGATGCAAAAATCACAGCCTCTTCCCTGCTTATCTTATCAGAAGGAAGCGGGCGATTTTTTGTTCTGTGCATAAGAGAATCAGTTGTAATTTCCTGAATATGATTAAAAGCTGCGGAACCGCTGGAAAGAAGAAATATTGCAAAAACGGTAATAAGCATATTTAAGTTCCAGTCTCCCGAAGCCAGAATATAACCAACTGAACCTGAAATTGCGACAAAAAACGTGATACGCATTTTGCCTAATTCTGCATATATTTTTAATCTTTCTTTCATTTGGAAGCCGGCATTAATAAATCAATCATTCTTTCAAGTTCTTCTTCGTTTACCATACCTTTTGAACTTGGCATCATATATTTTTGGTATCCATCCACGATTTGTTCATCCGGCTCCATAATAGCAGTCTTTAGATATTCCCTTGTAACTTCGATATTCTTAGTTCTGTTTCCATCTTTTATAGTAACTACCCCATCAGCGAGTTCAGTAAAAGAAGGACCGATTTTTTTCGAACCGTCAGTACTGTGGCAGGCTATGCAGCCTTTAGCGCCGAGAAGTTGAAAATCAGGACTTTTTGTAACCTTGCTGTTATACTCAGCTTCAATTTCTTCAATAGATTTTTGAGGAGTTTCCGCTTCTGCTTCATCTGCATCATTATCTTCATTTTCTGCGAGAGCATCATTATTTACAGAAGTAGTATCTGAATTTTCAGAATCTCCGGTTTCTTCTTCAGAATTGTACCATTCTTCAAATTCCTCATCTTCCATTACATACAATTTAGTGTACATATAGGCATGATTAAGCCCGCAATATTCGGCACAGGCAATATCAAAAACTCCCGTCTGATTTGGAGAAAGCATCATATAGTGCTTTCTTCCGCCGATTACATCTTCTTTAAGCCTGAATGCAGGAATATACAAACTGTGATTTACATCTCTTGATTCCATTTCAAGTCTTGTAATTGTACTCACAGGAATATAGAGAGTGTCGGTTTTCTTACCGTTTGGATATTCAAAATCCCATCCCCACATATAAGCCCAGACATCCACCTGCAAAGCATAATCCTGTTCGGCACGGAGGTCTTTGTAACCTTTATAGCCATACCAGAACATAATCATTACAATTATTGTAGGAATAATAATCCATATTACTTCAAGAGCGATATTTCCATGAATCTGAGTAGCTTTAGGATTTCTCTTTCTGGAATATCTAAAAACAAAATATATCATTGCTGCCGTGATACCAATAAGAAGGAATGCTGAAATACCAATTATAAGCAGCATTACATTATCTACGGACTCAGCATAATTAGTTGCACCCTGAAACATATCAAACACCTCTGAAAAATACGTCAAATCCTGTTAAAATAAGCACTACCAAAAGAGTAGCCACTACCAGCAGGAAGAAAATTTTAAATAAAACATCGTCAAACTTTATGTGCATAAAAATATTTACCACAAGTGCAGATTTGATACCGGCAATTAGTAATGCCACAGGCAGAGTGAAAACACCCAGATCAATCCCTGCTACTGCCACCGTGATAATTGTAAGCCCAATTAATGTAGCCCATACCATAATATGAATGCCATAAGTAGGATTATGAGCATGAGCTATTCTTCCATCATCTTTTTGATTAGCCATAATTTTTCTCTTAATGTAACAGATAAAATAACGGAAATAAAAATATCCAGATTAAATCAACCAAATGCCAGTACAAACCGCCATTTTCAAGTTTTACGAAATAATCTTTATTGTAAGAATCTCTGATAATAAATACCAGCATAAATGACAGAACAATTATACCGATAATTACGTGAATTCCATGCAATCCTGTCATAGCATAATACAGCCCGAAGAATATTATTTCTCCGTTTGTTTTGTTAAGCAGCTCTTCCCCACCCGGAAATATCCCGTGATGAAACTTCTCAGACCATTCGAAATACTTTATTACAAGAAATACAAAAGCCAAGCCTATGGTAGAAGAAAGATAAATAATCGAAAACTTCTTGCTGCCCCGCTGAAGTGCAACTATTGAAAGCACCATAGTAAGACTGCTCGTAAGAAGTACAATAGTATTAATTGTACCCATTGCAATTTTTAATTCTTTGGCTGCTACCTGAAAATCAACAGAATATTCCACTCTGTAAGCCATATAAAGCACAAATAAACCACCGAAAAGCAATAATTCGGTAAATAGGAAAAGCCACATACCCATTTTCGTTCCGAGGTCATCTCTATGCTCGTGTACGTGGGCTTCCTTAGCGTGTGCATCTGCAGTAGTTACGGTATCACTCACCTTTAATCACCTCATCATAATGTTCATAATCATAAGGTCCGTATTTTATAGTAGGAATCTTATCGAAATTCAGTTTTGGCGGAGGAGAGGGAACAGTCCATTCAAGCGTCATTCCACCCCAAGGATTCATTGGAGCTTTTTCACCTTTTTTAAGAGCCACAAAAAGATTTCCAAACATAAGAAGTAATCCTGCAATTAATATCCAAGAACCAACCGTGGAAATCTGATGGAGCAATTCAAACTCCGGCAGAAAATCATAATATCTTCTCGGCATTCCTTTGTATCCCAAAATAAAGAAAGTAAAATACAGCATATTGAAACCGACAAACATAATTGCTATTGAAGCATTTGCCACCTTTTTGTTAAACATTCTGCCGAACATTTTGGGCCACCAATAGTGCATTGCAGCAAAGAAAATAAATGCAGTACCGCCAAACATTACATAATGGAAATGAGCAACCACAAAATATGTATCGTGCAAATGAACATCAGTAGCAAGCGCTCCCAATACAAGTCCGGTAAGACCTCCAATTGAAAATAGGAATATAAATGCCATTACGAACAGGAATGGAGTATCAGGCTTTATAGAACCTTTATACAAAGTAGCCACCCAGTTAAATATTTTCACGCCGCTCGGCAGAGCCACGATAAATGTAAGGAATGAATAAACCCATCTGGCAGTATCACTCATACCGCTTGTGAACATATGATGACCCCAGACGAGAGTTCCCACAAATGCAATAGCAAGCGATGATATAGCTATTGCTCCGTAGCCGAAAATAGTTTTTCTCGCAAAAGTAGGTATAATTTCAGAAACAACTCCCATAGCGGGCAGTATCATAATATAAACTGCAGGATGTGAATATATCCAGAACAAATGCTGGAATAAAATCGGGTCGCCTCCAAGTGCGGGGTCAAAAAGCCCAACGCCAAATGCTCTTTCTACGATTACAAGCAAAATAGTAATACCAATTACGGGAGTTCCGATAATCTGAATCCACGCTGTAGAATACAATGCCCAAACATTCAAAGGCATTTTGAAAAATGTCATTCCGGGAGCTCTTAATCTGTGAACAGTGGTTACGAAATTAATCCCCGTCAGTATCGAGGAAAACCCCAGTATGAAGGCAGCTATGAGGGGCAATACAACCTCTGTACCCGTTCTGATACTGTATGGGATATAAAAAGTCCATCCGGTATCAATAGGTCCGCCACCAATAAATAAAGATGCAATAGCAAGTAAACCACCAAAAGTATATAGCCACCATGAGAGATTGTTTAAAATCGGAAAAGCAACATCCTCCGCCCCAATTTGAATGGGCAAAAAGAAATTGCCAAAGGCGGCAGGCAGTCCCGGTATAATAAATAAAAATATCATAATAATGCCGTGCAAAGTAAACAGGGCATTATAAGTCTGAGGACTCATTATAGTTTCTCCCTGCGTAAAAAGCTCTAATCTCATAAAGAAACCGAGAGCAGCACCTATAAGGAAAAATCCTATCATAGAAAAGAGATAGAGAAGTCCTATTCTTTTATGGTCAGTAGAAAATATCCAGCCGAAAATACCGCTGAACCTTCCGCTGTCTTCGAAAAAACTTTTATAAGCAGAGCCATTACCGCCCATAGCTGATGCAGTGTATGACATTATTCATTCTCCTTTTTTGTAACTTTTTTCTTTCTTCCCTTAATTACAAGCACTGCAAAGAAAATACCGGCAGCGCCGAAAATCAAAGTTCCGAATACCTTGTTTACATTAAATACATATTTTTTACCTTCGGGATCGTAACTGAAGCAATACTCAAGCAATTTATTCACCGGTGGAGTTGCAACTCCTTTGCTTGCTTCTACTACTGCCATTTTAAAATCAAACGGGAGATAAGAAGTACCAAGCAAATATCTTGTTATTTTTCCGTCTGGAGCAATTACAATCAACGCACCCGAATGAACCCAGTTTACGCTGTCAGCATCTCTGATATATCTAAATCCTACAGCATCTGTAAGCTTATCAATATTTTCCTGAGTACCTGCCATAAATCTCCATGCATCATCGGGGATATCAGTCTCCATTGCATTCAGATAATTTTGTCTCTTATCTTTAGCCAGTTTGTAATCTTCTGTTGCATCAAAGCTTATGGATAAAGCCTGATAATCTTCACCGGGAGTAATTTTTGCCTGATCCATCACTACGCCCAGATTATTCATTAAAGGACTGCACAAGCCCGGACATCTGTAATAAACAAGTGCGAGTACAGTAGGTTTATCAATAATATCCTTTAATTGATATTCTTTACCGTCATAATTGGTAAATGTCAAATCAAGAGGAATATATTCACCAAGATATTTATCATGCTCAATACCAATTTCAATTTCTTCATCATCCTGAGCAATCAAAATATTACTAAAGAACAAACTTAGAATTATAAGCAATTTTATCAATTTTCCACCTCATTATTTTCTGCCAGTTTCACATTCTCATTATTAACGTTATTCATTAAATAGTTAAAAACCAAATTTATGTTTCTTTCTGATAATTCCATAAAACTAACTTTAAAACCGTTATAAGGAATCCCTGAATATAAAATAGCTTTGAAAACTTCCGTATTTTCTTTCCATGCATCATTTCTCATCAATAATGACAACATTTTCGAACAATCATTCAAATTATCTTTGAGTAAAACAGCTACAGGTGATGCATCATTTCTTATAATTTTTCCTGTAAGTTCAATATTACTGTTAAATTCGTTGTTTTCATTCAGAATAATCTCTTCAGCAGTATCCATAGAAATTGTATTTGGTGTAACCCTTCCTTCAGATAAACTGTAAGTCTGGTCTAATAATTTCAAATCGTCTTCGGTATCTTCAGGATAATCATCGGCAAAAGTTCTGATATAGTGAATCATAGCAAATCTGTCATCTACGGGCAGATAATCATATGCTACCATGCCTCCCCCATCAATTCCTTCTTCAAGAGTTTTATACATACCTGAAATTGTAGGTTCATTTACCCAGTCTTCAGTATTAAGAAAATTTCTTGGAGGCGGATTAAGAGATGCACCGGCAATTCCGTCGCCTTTACCGTTATCGCCGTGACAGGAAGCACAATTCGCCTGATAAAGTTCTTCACCTTTACTGATTAAATCAGTATCAGGTTTGCTTATTTCCATTACGTCCACACCTTCGAGAGCAACACCTTTTTTCTTGGGAATTGGCTGCTTATCAAATTCAGGATTTTCTGCCAGTGGTTTTATATCATTTGTATAAAATGTTCCCATATTCTTGATAAAAAACAAACCACCAACAATAATCATAACAATAAAAAACGGATAGACAAGCCCAAACCAGCGTTTGGGATTTTTGGCAACATCTTTAAAATCCGTTTCTACTTCAATATTTTGATATTTTTTATTTTCTTCCATTTTGCATCAACTAATTAATTTTTAAGTTGTATATAATATTATAAATGAAACTCAAGTCCACTTTTTATTTTGGGGTCATTTACAGCAATCAAATTTTTCTTCTTTGCAGCCAGATTGAACACCAATATCAGCATTCCTGCAATTACGAGTGGAATAGCGAGTTCCATCCATCCGAAATATGCAGTTTCCTGTGTATGATGATGTTTACTGTATGTCGGCATTACGAGCCAGTATAAATCATAAATCTGAGCAACGATAATCCAGACTGCTGCAAATTTTAATTGCTTTGGATTACTTTTAGATGGTTGAGACAAAAGCAAACCATAAGGCACAGCAAATTTTACAACTATTAGAATAATTGATAAATAAGCCCAGTCTCCCTGCCATCTGTCCACAAACCAGAATGTTTCTTCAGGTATATTAGCATACCAAATCAGCAAAAATTGAGAAAATGCTATATATGCCCAGAAATTAACAAAAGCGAACATCAATGCACCGAGGTTATAATAATGATCTCTTTTTATATATTTGCTTAAGTATCCTGCTTCATTCAAAGTTACGGCTGCAAAAGTAGTAACTGCAAGGGCTGTAAGCAATGAACCGGCAAAATAGTAAACTCCGAATATTGTAGAAAACCAGTGTGGCTCAAGCGTCATCAGCCAGTCAATGGCAAATACAGTAATACTTATTGCAAAAATTGGCATAAATACAGCAGAAACCTTGGTAATTGTTTTTGAAATTTTTGCATTATTGGTTTTATCCTGCTTTTGTGATTTTCCAACGATAAGGAAATAAAAAAGCCACATTAATACAAATACCGCAACAGTTCTGATAATAAAAAACATCTCATTCAAATATGGAGTTTTTTGCTTGAGGAACGGGTCATTGGCAACTACTTCTTTATGTGTCCATTCAAAAATGTCGTGCATATTAAAAAACAAAGGTATTGCAAGAATCGGAGCAATAAAAAGCAAAACTGTAAGAAATTCTGTTATGCGTCTGAAAGGAACACTCCAAACCGCACCAACGATATATTCCAGTGCTACAAGGAAAAGTGAACCAAATCCAACTCCGATGAGAAACATCATAGATATAATTGTATTAAATGAAGCTCTCTGAGGGTCAACCATAAAAGCTACAGCGGCAATTATAATACCCAAAAGTAATAATACTCCGCCTATTGCAGTATTCCTTGAAGGAAGATTCTTTTTCTTATAATCTAAAGTGAAACCGTTACTCATTTTAAATCCTCCTCATTAGCGTTCAATGCTCTTTGCATAGTTCTGATATAATTTATTATTTGCCATCTTTCCTCAGGAGAAACCTGCCTGTTGTATCCGGGCATAGTATTCTGCCCTACTGTAATTACGTGATAAATCCTGCCGTCGGTCCATTCATTCAGCATTTTGTTGCTATGAAGACTTGGCGGTAACGGGAATTGTCCCCTTAATCTTGAATCTCCTTCACCGTAGTATCCATGGCAAGGCGAGCAAAATACGTCATATTTTTTCTGACCTTTAGAAATATGCTCTTCAGTCATTGGTAATGGATTTACCATAAATTCTGCTGCCTCTTCGGGAGAATCTTTGTAAGGATAAGGTTTAAATCCTTTTGCAACAGTTCCTTCTACGGGCATTCTCATTGAATAACCGTCTCCCCAGAAATCAGATGGCTCCTGAGCACTTATTTTTTCCTGCTCCATCATCCAGTTGAATGGAGGCATAAACATTAATTTATTTAAAGTAAAATAAGTTGCTCCACCAACTACCAGAGCAATCGCAATTAATCCTATTACAAATTTTGGTTCTATTATTTTATTATTTACTGCAAGTTCTTCTTCATCAAAATAAACAGTTTCTATTTCAGAAGCACCAAGCTCCTTAAAAAATGATTTAATTTCTTCCTCATTGAACTGCTTATCTTTAGCCTCAATTACCACACCATATTTATCGGAAGACACTTTTTCCATATATGGAGTATCATGTAGCGGATGAGCATTATTCGGAAATTTAAAAAACAATGCAATCATTGATGTAGCTGTTGCAACTGCTGCAAGCAATACCGTAAGCTCAAAAGTTACCGGAATAAAAGCCGGTAAAGCAAAAAATGACTTTCCGCCTATTACGATAGGATAATCAACTACCATCGTAAGAGTCATCAGCAATAAAGCAATAGTAGTGCCGGTAAGTCCAAATACAAGTGCAAAATAACCGAGTTTGGAATGCTTCAGTTTCATTGCACTATCCATACCATGAACAGGATACGGAGTATTTACATCAAATTTCTTATAGCCTTTATCTGATACTTTTTCGGCAGCATTCATTATCGAATCCGGCGTATCAAAAATACCCGTTACGCCGTAAATTATTTTTTTACTCATTTTTTACCTCCTTTATCCTGATTAACATCATAACCCGGATAAGCGTGTTCGTGGTCCACCGGTCCTTCATGTGAATGAGGTTGCGCCCCGTCGTTTACTGCTTTTACCTCAGCCATTGAAATTACAGGCATA
>CAZIXJ010000052.1:0-10906 GCA_964542835.1 uncultured Hyphomicrobiales bacterium | reverse complement strand
TATCAAAGAACAGAATAATGATAGTAATTATGTATTCGGTTTTAGTGATATTACTCCACTTCATTTCAGCGGAGGGCATATCCGTTGAGGAGAGGAGGAATAAACGGATAAAGTTGTTTGAAATTATCTGATAACGATGCCTTTATTCAAAATTTCATCTCTTACAAACATACTATTTTCAAAATCTTCGGGTCGGTATGGAATTGGAGATATATCAAGTGATGATTTAAAAATATAATTGTTTAATTCAAGCATATCATCTAATCTGTTTCCTTTAAAATTTTCAGATACTACAGCCAAATCTATATCGCTCCATTCATCATTGGTACCATTAGCATAGGAACCAAAAAGAACAGCTTTTTGGATAGTTATATTATTACTTTCGAGTAAGTTAATAAAATCATCAATTTTTGTTTTGACTATATCAGAGATTTCAGCCATAAATACATTTCCTTTTTCCAAAAATTAAATGCCCAATGAAAAGGGTCCAACTGTAATTCCGGGATTCAAAGAGAGCATCAGCCGCCTTTAAATCATTATCGGCACTATCTGTCCAATACTCAATATGTTCCTGAATAGTCATATCAAAAACGTCGTAATTATTTTTGAAATATTGCTTGAGTCAATTAATTTTCACCCCTACTCAGTCGTTCGGAGTCTTTAGAAGTGAAGTGAAATTATAGAATTCAATATTGTAATGATTAATACTACCTGCCGCCGGTAATTGAAATTCTTATATCAAGTCCGAATTGAGTAGTATGATAGCCCGGCTGCGATGCTCCTTCCGTAAAAGTACCTTCATATCTTACAAATACCGAAGCTGTTACAATATTGCTCAGAGCATATCTTACACGAGGTTCTACGATAAGCTGCGTATTTCCGTCGAGGGTAGTTCCTTCATTATCATCTCCTTCGTATGTATCAGGCTCGAGTACGTTATATGTAGCTCTTCTGTTGCTTTTCAGAGTAAAGAGGAAACTGTATTCCAGTTGATTTTTCAGGCTTAGCCCGAATAGCGGGAATTCAAAACCATCCAGAGCATAGCTTGCCTGTGCGGTAATCTCATTTGTAGTTTGTGCAGATATTGTTGCTCTGTTTGAACTTGTCAGATTGTAGGATTTGGTATTTGACCAACGCAGAGAAGCTGTGAGCTGTCCCTTTAGCTTTTCTTCATCAAATGTAGCATTGAATCCGAGCAAAGGCTGAAATCCGTATTGGATAACCTGATTTTGCACATCTCTTCCCTGGTCTGTAATCTGAACGTTTTCCTGATAAGTGGATGTGTATGCATGTTCGAAAGTAAGTCTTGTAACGTATTCATCCCACAGATAGAATTTTTCAAGTCCTTCCCAGCGAATCATCCAGTTCATACTCGGCAGGAATTTCCCTGTTCTGCCGGAAGTTAAACTGAATGCTTCAAGTCCTTCATAAAATGAATTGGATAGTGCTTGCAGAAGCAGTGAATTTTTTCTGAGAGAATCCGCATCTGATGCTTCAATAATAGCTTTTTCTTCATTGAATAATTCTACTACGTTTTCTATATTATTACCAAAAAGATTAAATCCGAATATGCTTGGGAAAGTAAGGAATGTGCGATTAAATGACTCGGTAGCCATAATATTTGAAAATGTAGGGATACCGAATTCATCTGTTTCCACAGTTTGATTTTTATTAAATCCAAGTTCTGTTTTCCATGTCATATCAAGAGTAGCACCTTCCCAAAGTGGCCGGGAAGTCTTCATGTCAAGTGAATTTGATTGCTTGAAATTATCCTGCATAATTCCATTTGGAGGTCTTAATCCGATATTAGTATTGAATCCGAAATATGGAAATCCGTTTCCGGAAGTAATATCAACATCTCCGTGCGGATTTGTAACAAGCCCGAGCTGATAAGCAAAACTCGGTCCCAGAAGCAATTCACTTTCCCTGCCTGTAATACCTCTTCCCCAGAAATTACTCATTCCATTTCCACCATAAACACCCGGATTTATAGATGAATTAGTTTGATTAAAACCAATATCAAGTTTTTCCCAGTCGAGGAAAATCGTTTTGAATACCAGACCTATTCTCCTTCCGATACTCTTGCCGGCAGCATCGGTTTCGGTAGTGTCGGGTTTTTGGGTTGGTGGCGTCCTTGCGCCAGGTCCTCTTCTTGGAATATTTTTTTTATCACCTGTGCCAAACCAATTTTCTCCGGCAGCTTTCAATCTTATTGAGGCGTTAAACCTCAGTGTTGCATTATAGCTGGCATTTTTTGCAATATCTCTGATTTCAGGATTGGACTGCATAGGGTCCCGCCAGTTATAAGTTACGTTATATACTCCGGTCAAATCAACAAACTGATGAATATTAAATATATTCGGTAGTGTAGGAGTAAGATTAATTCCTATTGTCTGGCTGTGCAGATTATTTTTTCCAAAGTCAATAAAATTACCGTCGTTAAAAAACATCAAATCGGCAATTTCGCTACCTGTTCTCTGTTCACCGTTTTCATTTAATTCCAATGGAATTAATGTACTGTTTGTGCTGAAATTATAATCAAGATTAGGGCTTAAAAAACCATTTTCAGAGAATTTCCACTGAAAACTTGCCTGTCTTTGTGCAGTAAAATCTCTGATTACAGGGCTGGGGAAATCAAGAAATCTTGATTGTTCAGTCTGTCTTCTTCTTGACATTACCACACCTGCATTGAAATTTGTAGGCAGAAAGTTATATTTCACATCTTTGTATGCATTAAGCAAGGGTACGGATTCTAAAAATCCGAGAGGTTGGAAAGTAAGTATATCGGGTAATTTTATATTGTATTTTGTATCTAATCTCCAGCTCCACTGAAATTTATTTTCATAAACGGGAGTTCTCTGAAATTCCTGATTATAGGAATATCCGAGTGTAAGAGCATTGAATGTGTAATCCACTAACCAGTGTTTCAGTGGTATTCCGAGCTTAACACCCGTAATAGCCCAGCTATCTTCTACTATCAGGGTTTGAGACCTTTTTATGGTTTCATTTCTTATGCTTTCGGCTTCGTCGGGTGTAGCACCGTTTTCTATTGCTTTATTGTATGCTGCATTGGCAGCTTCTTCAAGATTTATATCATTATTGGCAACATAATCCGGCGTATCCATATATTCGGAGTGTGAATATGAAACTGGTAGTCTCATCTGTTTAAAACTTTTCGGGGCAAATTTTTCAAGATTTCCCTGCATATTTACTGACCAGTTTGTAGAGCTTATCCTGTCGCCAAAACGCTCTTCAAGCATATGGAAATTTGGTTGCTGTTTCTGAACAGAAGCATTAATTGAGCCCAGATCGGCAAACTGCACCGTAGCACTGCTTAACCCTGCCCAGTCGGCAGATGCTTCTGGGCTAATTAGTCTCAGCTCATTTACCCACATAGTAGTTGATAATTCCTGAAATGATTTTGACGGATTACTGATACCAAGCCCGAAAAATCTTACCCTCGTAAGTATAGGATTGCCTTTTATGGCGAAACTGGCTTTTGGGTCACCCGGCACAGGAAATACCCGTCGGTTATACATATTTGCAGAATCTCTGATTTGCTTAACTGCTGTTAGCTCTGATAAATCAACTTCAATATCCTGCCAGCCCCTGAGCAAAGGAACGCGATATTCGTAATAATTTGCCGAATCAATACCAAATCTTACAAAGGCATATGCTTTAACGGATGATTTGTCATCAGCCGGCATAGAGCCGTCACCGTGAATAAAGAATTTTAATTTTTTATAATAAAATACATCAAGTGGTCTGAATATCCTTACTGCCATTCTTTCTTCTCCCTGCGGCAGATTCTTGACATTAATTGCAATAGACTGCTCATTTTCTCTAATATCTGACCTCGGGTCGGGATTATTCAATCTTCTTGGAGCCGTAACGCCCGGAGGCATAGTATAGAAATCAGGTGGTCCGGCATTTTCCCATAAATTTACAAATGCAATCTGAAGTAAACTGTCATCATCGGAAACATTAGACTGGAAATTACTTACTCGCTGCCATTGAGAACCAACGAGCCTCCAGTCTGCTATCATTCCTACGAAATCACCACCCTGCCAGCGAACACGAATATACTGAATGTTTGAAAACTGAGGGTCACCGGTTTTGGAATCGGGTTTTCTTACGGGTATTCTGTATAAATACCAGCCTGCATCAGGATTACCGCCGATTATTTGAGGATTCTGCTCTGCATCCGGCAAAAGATTTACTTCATATGTGAAATAATTATTATCAAGATAAACATTCTGCCCGCTGTTTTTATTCAATATCTCAGTATCAGGGAACTGACCGAGTTCTGAAACTGTTGCATTACCTTCGAAGTTGTTATAATTAAAGAAATCTTCAATATCTCTGTCATTATCATCTTTTCCGAAATCAAAAGCATAGTCATCTCTTGCGGGGTCGTCTTCAAGATTAAGCGGATAAGGGTATGGGTCTTCTGCGTGTTGTGCAGTATATTCAGGCACTTCTTCTTCCCCTCTTTCCTGAGCATTGGTCATTCCATCCAGCCCTACGTCCTCACCGGTATCTATTAAGTTATTTACTATTTTACTGCCTTCGGTAATTCCGTCTTCGGTGTTAACTCTTCCGTTAGGAATTATGTCCTCGCTAATCTGCCCGATATCTATGTACATTTTTGCAGTGGGTTCTGAACTCATCTTCATCATTACTTCGATATATTCAATGTTTTCATTATCGAAGTTAGTATTAAATGAAGAAAGCAGCCTCGTCATACCTCCCCAGATTTTTTCTTTTATTTCAGGGTTTGAGGAATAAGGAACACCTGAATATTCAGGATTGGCTTCATCAAGAAATTCGGTATTTCTATTGTAAATGCCACGTCTTTTGGTGTCAAATGAAACATAGAGAGGGCTTATGTTTGAACGTCCCTGCTGGTATGATTCATTATTAGGATAAACTTCTCTGATAGGAATTCTCGGGATAAAATACTGCCACCACCATAATTTGGCTCTGAAAAGTGAAGCATTGGTATCATTGGGCCAAAGATTAGTGTTTATCGGAGGAGCCGAATGTATCCATTGAGAAGGATTAAGTCCGAGTGAGATATATCTCTGTGCGCCTTCAAAATCATCTATATATACTACCGGCTCGCCATTATCGGAAGTAATTGTGGATTTACGTTTATTTGGGGTAGGAAGTATCATTGCCCATTCACCTTTCATATCCATAGATGATTCGGCTTTGGTATCGTAAAACGGAAGTGCATCCATTACTTTGGTAAGCCACGGCAGTTTCATATTTATTCTTCCGTCCACACCAAACATAGTATTGGAAACGGGTTCATCTCCGAGCCTTACGCGGTCTATAAGCGCACTCTGGTCATAGTGCATTACCGTAGCACCAAGATTTGCATTGGTATATCTCGTTTTAAATAATTTATAATCGGCTCTAATTCCGGCAAGAGTTCTCGTAGAAATATTAAAAATATCCTGCTGCTCGTATTCTATTTTAAGATTGGCATTTGGAAGTGTTGCTCTCTGATTCCTAAGCTCAAGAGTACCGGCAAAATAATCAACTACATAATCCTGATACTCACGGAGTTCTACTCCGTTAAGGGTAACCCTTACACTGCCCGGCGAAAGATTGAACGCACCGAGAGAAATCCTGTTGCTCTGCTGTCCTGAAACTTCACCGGATATAATGAATCTGTCTTTGGCGGTATTCCTCGTAGCAGCTTCATATGTGGTATCATATACGTCATCATATGCATAAAGCTCTGCAAGCTCGGGATTGCCGACTTCAGGACTGGAGAAATATTCTCTTAATCCATCACCAAATGGTTCGGAACTCGGGAACGTTATTTCACCTGTTCGTGCTTTGAAAAATGGAGGAGACAAGTCAAACACACCGTCAGGCGGGGCAGCTCCCGAACTGTTGTTCACCTGGTCCACACCAAAAATAGTAACTAGTTTATCGGGTACGCCTTCCAGTACGTCGGTAGAGTCGTTGCTCTGCCTGATGTACCAAATATTAATTTTTGTTTCGTTTATATTTACATTTGTGGCTCCTATATCATAGATATTCTTCATTCTTCTGTCCCAGAGAGTAGAATATCTTGGAGTCATATTAGGAACGTAAACCAACTTAAGTATAAATGTATCTCTTTCGCCAACGTGCTTTGCAAAAGTACCGAATCTGATGTCATCATCAGGTGAAGGGGTAGGTCCCTCTACGCGATACGAAACTGCATAGAATCTGTCTTGTCTTAAGTTTTTAATTGAAAGTGTACCGAGGTTATAATCAAAATCATATTTATTTGAATCAATTCGTACAAAATTACCTTTTTCTACAAATCCGGTACGGGTAGGTGTTTGCTTCACTGAAGAAGGGTAGAAACTGTTATCGGGAATAGGAGGCAAATCTGCAATAGCAATGGAATTTGCAGATACTCTCGCTGCTTCTCTTACATCATTGGTTGATTCCCATACTTCTATCTGTTTTATTCGATGAGGCGCTCCGGATTTTGGAAGTACAGGTGTGCTGTATTGAAAATATTCATCATAAATTCTTTTATAGACTGTATCTATGAAAAAATGATTCGGAGCAAAATCATAAGCTCTTATGGCAAATTTCTTTCTACTGGCTCCACCTTTTACATCTACAAATTTTCTTTGTCCTCTTTTCTGAGAGAAAATAGTCTTAAGATACAGAGGACCGAACTGATAATCTGATCTGATACCGAAAAGTGTCTGCCCGCCAGTTATCAATTGAGTCGGCAAGGGTAAATTCACATTACCAACTTCCACCTTCTTGATAATCTCATCATCTTCGCCTTCATAACCTACCTTAAAAGTGTTATCGTGGTCGAAACTTCTTCTTGTATTCCAGTCTGTGCCGAGTTTCAGTTTATCCCCGATTCTACCGCTTACGTTTACCCGGATGTCCTGGTCAAAAATCGGTGATGACTGTGTCTGTCCGAACTGAGAAACGGTACCGAGGTCCTGGGAGTCCCATCTCCAACCTATTCTTACATTTACTTCACCGTTTACGTTAATAGCCACTTCGGGCTTGCCAAAAATATCTGTTACGGGGTTTGGAGGAATGGGGATTGAAAATCCGGTTGATTGTGCCACCATTCTTGCAAGGTCGCCCTGCGACATAGCTTTTTTGGTATCATATGTAGTAACGAGGGAATCCCATAAATTCTTTTGGATATTGTCTTTTTTGAATTTGAGGTAATCGTCGAGTTCAACATCATATTTATAATTCAGCTCTACGTCATCATATTTTTTTACGGAAGTAATGTTTTGGGCTGATGTATCAATTTTCTGCTCTGAAATAACTCCCGGTGCGTCGTCGGTTTTTTTTCCGAATACATATTTATAAAACGGGTCGTATTCCATTGACGGACGAAACAGCAGATTACTTCTGTCGGTATTCAATGTATCGGCGTACATATTATTGGGCTGAAGTGATAACTGCTGAAGAAATGCAAAATTATAAGGAAGTATCATATAAGAATTCATTAGATTGAATGAATAATTGTATGAATAAAGAGAAAATGTATTATTAACTGCAAATAAATTTTTCCCGAAAGGTATCAGGAGAAAAAATGCTACAATTAAAGCTGTCTTATTTTTGATACTACCCAATTTTATCTTCATTCCCGGTTCAAAATACTACAAAGTAAATTCAGAAAATAAATTTCAAATTTCTTTTACCTAATTTGTCAAAAATAACTTATTTTTTACGAATAAAAAATTCAAATCAGATAAAAATGTAGCAGTATCTTATAATTATCCCGTTTATATTAGTTTTTAACAAAAATTAACATTTAAGATTTTTTAATATAATTAAAATTCGTAATTCAGGCAAATAAATTGTAAAAAAAATTAAAAAAATTATTCAGGTTTATCAAAATGATGATTATCTTTCAGCGAATTCCAATCGCCTCCCCATCTCCAGCCTCTTTGTTTAAATTCTTTCACTATTTCACATTCCGGCGAAAAAGTACCTGCTTTTTTGGTGTTATATTTAGCACCTGCCGGAGATATTCTGCCATCACCGTAAATAACGGGATTCTGAAAAGGATTAATATCAACAGCCCTTCCGAAACTATGATTTGAAAGGCGTTTTGTGCCGGCAATAAATCTGTAATTAAATCCGGAGGAATTATTAGCCTCCATTGATGCATCATCAGACCATTCATATTCTACAATAGGAATACATTTGGCAACGGGAAATTTTGTTTCTTTTATCAGTTGAAATATTTCTTTGATGTCCTGCTCAGTATCTTTGTTCATTATTAGCTGACCTCTGTGTAACTTTCCGTCGAAGCTGTAATATTCCACATCTATCAAGACAAGCTCAGAAATTATTTCTTCAGGAGCATTAGTGCCGGATATTGCTTCTTCAAAAGTCATATCGCTGTCTGTAATCACATCTTCAGCGAAACCGATTTTCATTATAAGAAATATTGAAATTAATAAGATTTTTTGCATTTTTTATTCACATTTTTTTAATTATATTTTTTTGCAAACGGAACTTATATTATTTTAGTTTGTTTGTAAATGTAAATTTTAAAAAAAAGGTTATAATTATGAATGTAGCGGTAGTTGGATGCGGATACTGGGGAAATCACGTAATAAGAAATTTTAACAGTTCTAAAGACTGGAATCTGATGTACATTTGTGATACTGATGACAATCATCTCCAAAAAATGTCTCAGAAATATCCAAATGTAAAAGCAACTGATAATTTTAACAAAATTTTGCTTGATGACAAAATTGATGCCGTTGCAATTGCTACTCCGGTATTTACTCATTTTGAACTTGCAAAAAAATCTCTTACTGCGGGTAAGCAAACATGGGTGGAAAAGCCTCTTACTTCCACTTCGGCAGAAGCAGAAGAATTAATTGAACTGGCAGATAAAAATAATGTATTACTGCACGTGGACCACACTTTCATTTATACTTCCGCCGTTAGAAAGATAAAAGAATTTATTGCAAAAGGAGAACTTGGCGATATTTATTATTTCGATTCAGTAAGAGTAAATCTGGGACTGTTTCAGCATGACGTAAATGTAATCTGGGACCTCGCTCCTCACGATATTTCTATTCTCGAATATACTATAGGGAAAAAGCCCGTTAGCATTAACGCTACAGGACAGGATTTCTTTAAATACAATCCTCAGAAAACGGAAAATGTAGCATACGTATCAGTTCGATTTGAAGATGACAGCATAGCACATTTTAACGTAAACTGGATGTCGCCTGTAAAACTTCGACATATTATTTTCGGAGGAAGCCAAAAAATGCTCGTTTTTAATGATATGGAACCACTATCAAAAATAAAAGTATTCGACAGCGGAGTAACCATTGATAACAGAGAAGAACTCTACGAAACTCTTATTCAATACAGAACGGGAGATATGTTCTCTCCGGCTATTTCAAATTCTGAAGCACTTGAAGTGGAATGCGAACATTTTTATAAATCCATAGCAGAAAATAAAAAAACAGACACAAGCGGCGAATCGGGGCTATATGTAGTAAAAATGCTTGAGGCTGCTGACAAATCACTCAAAAATGACGGTAAAGCAATTTATCTGTAATTTTATTAATGTTTTTTTGGAAATAAATAAGAGAAAATAAAGTTGAAAACATTAGAAAATATCTCACTCAAAGCATATAACACCTTTGGAGTGGATGTAAATGCCAAAAAATTAATTGTAGTTGAAAAAGAAGAAGAGCTTGCATCTCTTCGAGATAATGTAATAAATGATAAGCATCTTATCCTCGGTGGTGGAAGTAATGTGCTATTTACAGAAGATTATGACGGCACTGTAATCTATATTGACATAAAAGGAGCAAGGGTTCTCAAATCAGGTGCAGCAGGAATTTTCACAGAGGTAATGGCAGGCGAAGTGTGGCATGATTTTGTAGATTTTACAGTTCAAAATAATTTCTACGGGCTGGAAAATCTTGCTTATATTCCCGGAAAATGCGGTGCTGCTCCCGTGCAGAATATCGGTGCTTATGGTGTGGAACTGGAAAAATACCTGATTGGAATAAGAGGTTTTGATTTGCTTGATAACAATTACAGAACTTTCAGAGGTGATGAGTGCAAATTCGGATATAGAGATTCAATTTTTAAAAATGAACTCAAAAACAGGTTTATAATATCCTCGATGATATTCAGACTTGATTCGGAATTTAAGCCAAATCTCGATTACAAAGACCTTTCAGCAAGATTTTCCGGTAAAAATCCTTCACAGGAAGAAGTTTTCAATGCTGTAATTGAAATCAGAAAAAGCAAACTGCCTGAACCTGATGAAACGGGGAATGCAGGGAGCTTTTTCAAAAATCCCGTGCTTTCTAAAAGACAATACCGGGAATTTTTATATCATAATCCTGAAATTAAAGGTTTTGATACCGGTAACGGACAATATAAGATTTCGGCTGCCAAACTGATTGAACTTGCAGGATGGAAAGGAAAATCATACAAAGATACTGATGCGGCAGTTTCACCAAATCATTCGCTTATACTTATCAACAAAGGTTCTGCAATGGGTTCTGATATTTTAAATCTATCTGAAGAAATAATAAAAGACGTAAAAAATAAATTTTTTATCACACTTGAACGTGAAGTAAATATTATTTAGATGTAACTAAACTATGACTTCTGATGTTATTAAGTAAAAGGTAATATTTACTGACGGATATTTTATATGAAAAAACTGCTGATAATTCTGTTAATTATAAATTTTATTGATTTAAGTGCTGAATCTTACATTGTAAAATTCAAAGAAATCCCTGCGAAAAATAATTTCCTCGGCGCTTTCGAGAAATTTGAACCTGCAATCAATCAAAATATAATTAATAATTCAAAAAATAAATACAACTTTCTTTCGGCAAAGCAGGAAAATATGCTTTCC
>CAZIXJ010000051.1:0-11062 GCA_964542835.1 uncultured Hyphomicrobiales bacterium | reverse complement strand
AATTAGATTTTTTATCCTAATATTGGAGTAATTAATGAGTAAAGAAATGAAGAAAATCCTCGTAACCGGTGCAGTAGGGCAGATTGGCTCTGAATTAACTCTTGAACTGAGAAAAAAATACGGTGCTGATAACGTAATTGCTACGGGAAGAAAAACAAAACCAAGCAAAGAACTTGAAGAATCAGGACCTTTTCATTTTATGGATGTAAATAATGCTGATGAAGTAGAAGAATTAATCAAAAAGTATGAAATTGATTCAATCGTTCATATGGCTGCCATTCTTTCGGCTACCGGCGAAAACAATCCAATGCTTTGCTGGAACGTAAATATCAACGGAACTATCAATATACTTGAGCTTGCCAGAAAATACAATATGACAAGAGTAATC
Source organism: uncultured Hyphomicrobiales bacterium (assembly GCA_964542835.1). Taxonomy (GTDB): domain Bacteria; phylum Bacteroidota; class Ignavibacteria; order Kapaibacteriales; family UBA2268; genus CAZIXJ01. The sequence goes on along the minus strand of CAZIXJ010000051.1, from coordinate 10,674 downwards.
GTGCCAAGCTCTATCGCTGTGTGGGGACCCGGCACTCCTGATATTGCTCCTCAGGAAACTGCTCTTAAACCAACCACTATGTATGGAGTTACAAAAGTAGCGGGTGAACTTCTCTGTGATTATTATGTTGAGAAATACGGACTGGACTGCAGAGGGTTACGCTATCCGGGAATTATTTCTTCCGAAACACTGCCCGGAGGCGGTACTACGGATTATGCAGTAGAGATTTATTATGAAGCAATTAAAAACAAAAAATACACTTGCTTTGTAAGTGCCGATACAAAGCTTCCAATGATGTATATGCCGGACTGTATAAAAGCTACTATGGACTTAGCAGAAGCAGATTTCGACAAGCTGAAGCATCATAGCGATTTCAACGTTGGCTCTATGAGCTTTTCAGTGGCAGACCAGGTGAAATCAATTAAGAAATTTATACCGGAATTTGAAGCTGATTATGCTCCTGATTATCGTCAGAAAATTGCTGATTCGTGGCCCGACGGAGTGGACGATAATGCTGCAAGAGAAGAATGGGGATGGAACCCGAGCTTCGATCTTGACAGAATGACTAAAGATATGCTTGATAAATTAAAAGTAAAGCATGAAAAAGGTCTTATTTAATTTTCTAATAAAATAAAATAATATTTGCTGCCGATTGTAAAATTTAATTATTTTGCAATCGGTTTGTTTTAAAAAACGGAATTTATGTATTTTTTTATTGTATTATATTATTTTGCAACTGTATTCGGATTTATCGAGCTTTTTTCGGTACTTGATTACGGATTAAGCATAAATGATATTTTTCTGATTATTTTATCATTAATTTTCCTGAAAGATTTTATCTGGAAAGGAAAAGTTCTGGAAACAGCTAAAAATCCCGCTATAATATTTTTTTTACTTCAGATTGCTTTTGTTCTGGTGTCAGCTGCCGTTCCGATTTTGAAAGGAGATAAAATTCAGTTAATCCAGTATATTAAGACTACATCACATTTTCTACTTTATACTGTAATAGTTTTTATTGCATTTACTTATAAAATCGAAAATAAAGTTTGGATAAGAATTATCAGGATATGGTTAATATCAAGCATTTTAATCAATCTGTTTGGGATTTATCAGCTTTTTGCAAGGATTTATGATTTGCCTTTTGCTTTTTTTGAATATAATACATTCAGCTCGCAACTTAGAACTGCCGACGGAGAAGGTACGCTGAAGCAGGCTACTCTTAAGCTGGAGAATTTTTATCGGGCTACTTCCATATTCAAAGAACCCTCCGGGCTTGCAAGTTTTAATCTGACTATACTGATATTTGTCTTTTTTCCATTCATTCATAAATTAAAATCGTTTTTCCGGAATAAATTACTTAATCTGTTTATTTTGTCTTTAAGTCTTGTTACCATTTTGCTTACATATTCTCTTACTGCTGCTTCGGTAATATTTTTCCTTATGCTCGGATTTTTTCTTCTTACCGGATTTCGATTTGCCGGCAAATTTTTGCTGTATATCCTTATAGCATTTATTATCCTTGCTTTATCCGATAATTATATTGAAAAATATGTAGATATAAGCGTAATGGAAATGTTTTGGGACAGAATTTCAAGACTGCTTACTACTTTTGACCCTGACAAATATGCAGTAGCCGAATCCCTGCCACAGCGAATGAAATCTGCATCGGTAGCTCTGTCCGTATGGGCAACTTCTCCGATTATCGGAGTAGGAATGGGGCTTCTTGCATTTAATACTCATACTGATATTACTTTTGCCGACAGTTCATTTTTTATGGTAATCAGCCAGATGGGAATACTCGGAGCGCTTGCATTTGTATTAATGTTAGGAGTTCTCCTTTTTAAATCTTACAATTTTGCACAGAAATATCTTGATGCAGATAAAGAAGATTATAATACTACATTAAACGTTCTAATGTATTATCTTATGGTTTATTTGTTTATTGTAAATATTTTTATTTCAAATAATTATGTAAATCCCTATATGTGGTCTTATCTTGCAATAGTATATGCAATAATAAACCGGAATTATCTGAGGGATAATTATCCGTCATTAAAAATAAAATTTTCAGATATACCTCTGATTGTTAAATTTAACAGAAATATTGCCGATTATAGAAATAGTAACTATCAAAGGAAAAATAAATGAGCTTTGTTTTAGACAATTACGAGCAGAAGATTTCTGAAGTTTTTACTTCGGGAATCAATATTTTGAACCTTTCCAGATCTTTAAAAGGCATAAGTTCTGAATTGCAGGTGCTTGCTTATAACGGAGTAGTATTATCTGCTAAAATTCATACAAATCAGGGAAAATCTTTAATCACTCTTTCGAGATTTCTCTCGGAACTTCCGTCCAAAATTGGTCCTGAGCTTAAAGAATTAGAAGAAAGGGCATCTGTGCTTGCAGATGAGCTTACGTTAAGTTCATTAAAAATAAAAAAAATAAAACTTTTTTCTTCTGCACTTGATGGTATTATTGCCAATATTTTTAAAGAAAGAAAATTGAATAATTATTTTGACAATATTGATTATTTTGATAACAGCCAGATAAACGGTTTGCTCAACTCAAGTGTTATTAATGAATCAGACGAATCATTGAAAACTGCAATATTTGCCGTGATAAGGACTAATCAGCAGGTAATTAAAGAAATTTCCGAGCATTTTTTTCAGGTAAAAATTGCATTTGGCAATACATCCGTAACTGCTCAGAGGATAAAAAGGAACGCATTTATTGCCGATTATATGGGTTCCAATATTTTAATAGAATCGGCTTATCTGGAATCTCATCAGAAGAATTTTAAGAGTTTTGTGGAAGATATCGAACGAATAATTAATAAACTTGAAAACAATCTTGAAGAGATTGAAAACAGGATTAAGTCAGGTTCTCAGAAACTATCAAAATTAAGTATTATATAAAGGAATTACATTATGCAAAGTAAAGTACTATTTCAGAAAGATGATCACAAATGGGTGGTAATCGGCAGGGATGAAAATAAAAAAGATGAAGTAATTGATACCAACGAATATCTTATTGTAAGCAACGGCAATGCAATGCTTCTCGATCCGGGCGGTATAGAGATATTCCCTCAGGTGCTTACCGAACTTACCAAACATGTTTCTACCGACGATATAAAAATCATTTTTTCTTCTCATCAGGACCCCGACATTGCTTCATCTCTTGCTTTGTGGTATGATTTGTCTCAAAATCTGAAAGTATATTCTTCATGGCTGTGGAAAGGTTTTCTTTCCCATTTTGGTATGGGTAATGAACTAATACTGAATGACATTCCTGATGAAGGAATGGATTTGAATATTGGCGATTCCAAAAACAAGGTATATTTTGTTCCTGCTCATTATTGCCATAGCTCAGGAAATTTCTCGGTTTATGACCCCAAAGCAGACATCCTTTTTTCGGGTGATATTGGTGCAGCTCTTCTTCCTGATGCCGGTCACGATTTGTTTGTAAATAATTTTAATGACCACATCAAATATATGGAAGGATTTCACAAAAGATGGATGCCTTCTACTTCTGCTTTGAGGCAATGGGTGAAGAGAGTTAGAGCAATTAATCCGGGTATGATATGCCCACAGCACGGTTCAATTTTCAAAGGCGAAAACGTTCGCAAATTCCTTGACTGGCTTGAATCTCTGGAAGTAGGTGTTTGGGACAGAGGTGCTGAAGAAAGTGGATTGGAAAATACTGCATGGATGAAGTGGAAGTAGAGGGGATTGTTATTGAAAATTTTAATATTACAGGTAATATGCTGCCTGATTTTTTGAATGAAAAATATATTGAGCTTAAGGATGATATTAAGCAGCGGTTAGAGGAATTTGAGCAGGTAAAGCCGGAAACATATTTCTACGAACTCTGCTTTTGTATATGTACACCGCAATCGAAAGCAGAGAATGCTCTTATTGTTCAGAAAAAGCTCGAGGATATGGATTTTCTTAATGAAAATATTAACCCTACTCCTGTTTTGTTTGATAAATCTCATTATATCAGATTTCATAATCAAAAAGCAAAAAGACTGAATTTGCTTAAGTTGCAATATGATGAAATATCCGAAGTGCTGAAATCTGATATGAATGATAAAGAGAAAAGACTGTGGCTTCGCTATAATATCAATGGGTTCGGGCTAAAAGAATCTGCTCATTTTTTAAGGAATATCGGATACAAAAATCTCGGCATCCTGGACAGGCATATTCTTAAACACTTGCATTACTGTGGTCTTTTCAAAGAAATTCCTAAAATAACCAATGATAAGATTTATATCGAAATCGAGAAACTGTTTTTCAATTACGCTAAATCAATTAGCATTCCAATGGATGAACTTGATTTGCTTTTTTGGTCTTATGAAACCGGTAAAATATTAAAATAATTTTTATCTTATCTCAAAATTTCTTAATTTTAGTTTTTAAATTAATTAATCTTGAGAAATAAAAAAAATGGAAAGTATTATTCTTGAAAAACTCGTAAGAGAGCCTTCACGGAAAGAATTGAATCAGGGAGGAATTTTTCTGCTGCACGGCTATGGCAGTAATATGAATGATTTATTCTCTTTTGCTGATTCACTGCCCGATGACCAATACGTTATTTCATTAAACGCACCTTATGAGACACCTTTGGGAGGAAATGCGTGGTATTCTTTGAATTATGACAACGAAGGTATAAGGTATGACATTGATGATGTGAAAAAAGTAAAAAAAATTATTGAGAATAATATCAGAAAAACTATTAAAGATTACGGGTTGGATTCCCAAAAAATCACTTTGATTGGTTTCAGCCAGGGAGCAATTCTATCTTATATGCTTGCCGCTGATTTTCCGGGTATGATAAAACACATTATCGCATTTAGTGGTTATTTGCTTGATGAATACAAAACAGACCTGAAATATGTACAGCTAAGTAAAGTAAACATATTTATTTCACACGGTAAGTATGATGAAATAATTCCGCTGAAAGCTGCAAGAGATACAAGAGATATATTGCAGCAGAATAATGTAGAAATATTCTATAAAGAATACGAAATGCCTCACGGTGTATCACCTGAATGTTTGGATGATGCTCTGAATTGGTATAATAATATTAAATCTAAATAATTTTGGAGGTTGTTATGGTTGCCGTTGAATTAAAAAAGTTTATAGAAGATATGCCTAAAGCTGAATTGCACCTGCATATCGAAGGTACTTTCGAGCCTGAACTGATTTTTGAAATTGCTCAAAGAAATGATGTAAAGCTGAAATATGACTCCGCTGAGGCTTTGCGAAAAGCATACGATTTTAATAATCTTCAGGAGTTCCTTGATATTTACTATCAGGGGGCGCAGGTGCTTCTCAAATATCAGGACTTTTATGATTTGACAATGGCTTATATTACAAAAGTGAATGAGCAGAACGTAAGGCATATAGAGATATTCTTCGACCCTCAGACTCATACGGACAGAGGAGTAGATTTTGACGTAGTGATAAATGGAATTTACGATGCTCTGAAAGACGGCGAAAAGAAATACGGCATTACTTTCCAACTGATTATGTCATTCCTGCGGCATCTGAGCGAAGAAGAAGCATTCAAAACATTGGAGCAGGCAATGCCTCACAAGGATAAAATACTTGGAGTAGGCCTTGATTCATCCGAGCTTGGCAATCCGCCTTCCAAATTTGCAAATGTATTTAACAAATCCAGAGAGCTTGGATTTCTTACTTTTGCTCACGCCGGAGAAGAAGGACCTGCCGAATACGTAAAAGAAGCTACCGCACTTCTCGAAATTACGAGAATTGACCACGGCAACAGATGCCTTGATGATGAAGAACTAACAAAACACATTGCAGAAAACAGAATACCTCTTACGGTATGTCCGCTTTCAAATCTTAAACTGAAAGTAGTGGACGACCTTAAGAATCATCCTCTTAAGAAAATGATGGATAAAGGGCTTTTTGTAACTGTAAATTCTGATGACCCGTCTTACTTTGGCGGATACATTAATGAAAATTTCGTTGCTATACAGGACGCACTTAATTTATCGAAAGATGATATTTATCTGCTTGCGAAAAATTCATTTGAAGCCTCTGTGCTTGAGGATGAGAAGAAAAATGAATATATAGCTGAGCTGGATAAAATAAAAAATAAAAATTAAAGGAAAATATATGCCGGAACGATATCTGGATTATGATAAAAATGATATGTTTGAAGTTTTGCTTAATACTCACAGGCAAATTATTCATACTCAGGAGTTATCAAAAGAACTGAATGAAATTAAATTTGAAAACAGGATTGATGAAATCCTGATTGCAGGAATGGGCGGATCGGCTATCGGAGGGGATTTGCTCCGCTCATACCTGTCTGCGGAAGGTATAGCAGGAAAATTGAGAATCAGCGTAATCAGAGGATATAACATTCCTGATTACGTAAATGATAATACACTTGTAATTGCAAGTTCTTATTCGGGAAATACAGAGGAGACCCTTTCTGCATTAAATCAGGCTATGCAAAAAACGGAGAATATTATAGCTCTTACTTCCGGCGGACAGCTTGAAAAAATTGCAGTGGAAAATAATTATACTTTAGTAAAAATGCCGACAGGTTTTCAGCCGAGATGTGCTTTGAGCTATTCTTTCTTTTCTTTGCTTAATATTTTGATGAAATCAGGGCTTACGGACAGAGATGAAAGTAATTTAATTTCGCAAAGTATTAGCGGCACTTATGAATTAATTGAGAAGAAATCTGAAGAATTATCAAAAAAATCAACAGATAACCCGGCTTATGAAATTGCACTGAAAATAAAAGATAAAGTACCTGTGATATATAGCTCCTGCGAACGGCTTGACGTTGTAAATCTCAGATGGAGAGGGCAGTTCCACGAAAATTCCAAATCGCTGGCTTTTGGTAATTTCCTTCCTGAGATGAATCATAATGAAATCAACAGTTGGGCTATGCCTGAAGAAATGATGAATAAATTTATTATTATATTACTCCGCGATAAAAATGATAACAGCCGCATAAAGATTAGGTTTGATGCGCTTACCGAAATACTCGGAAAGTCCGGGCTTGATATTATCACTCTTGAGGGAGCCGGCAGTTCACTGCTTGAGAGAATCTTCGATTTGGTATATCTCGGTGACTGGGTAAGCTATTATCTTGCTAAATTATATGGGCAGGATCCTATGGCAATACCTGTAATTTTGAAATTAAAGGAAATTTTAAGTAAGTAGTATTTTTTGTATTATTATTTGATAAATAATGTATGTTTATATCCGTTAATTCTTATTTTTATGAAACTTTAGAGCAAAAATAATAATGGCAAAAACCCAATCATTTAGTTATGACGAACTTATAAAATCCGGAAAAGGCGAACTCTTTGAGGAGGGAGCGGGAAGATTACCACTTCCCAATATGCTGATGATGGACAGAATTGTGAAGATTTCCGATGAAGGCGGAAAGTACGGAAAAGGTGAAATAATTGCAGAACTTGATATAAAGCCTGATTTATGGTTTTTTGGATGTCATTTTAAAGATGACCCCGTAATGCCCGGTTCTCTTGGGCTTGATGCACTTTTTCAGCTAACGGGATTTTTCCTTACTTTTCTCGGACATAAGGGAAAGGGCAGGGCGCTCGGATGCGACAAGTTAAAATTCAACGGGCAGGTGCTTCCCGAAAATAAGAAAGTTACTTATGTAATTGACATTAAAAGGATACTCAATCTCAAACTTATAATGATAATTGCTGATGGTAAAATGCTGGTGGATGGCAAGGAAATTTATTTCACTCAGGATATGAAAGTAGGGCTTTTCAATAACGCATAGTTCTGACTTTTTATATTTGCACTTACAAATTGATATTTATTTATTTCAAACATATACAATATAGTTTATTATGCTTAATACAAATAATTATAAAGTAAAATCTGCACTGATTTCTGTATCTGATAAAACCGGTATCGTTGAGTTCGCAAAAGATTTGGCAAAATTTGATATTGAAATTTATTCTACCGGCGGTACTGCAAAGATATTGCAGGATAACGGAATTAAAGTAAAAAATATTTCAGTAATTACCGATTTCCCTGAAATACTGGAGGGAAGAGTGAAAACGCTTCATCCGGCTGTTCATTCCGGGCTTCTGGCAGATTTGTCGAAAGATGCTCATCTTGAGCAGATGAATAAATTTAATTTCAGTTCTATTGATATGCTTGTGGTAAATCTTTATCCGTTTGAGGAAACTTTAAATAAGGGCGGAGCTCACGCAAGTCTGATAGAAAATATTGATATCGGCGGTCCTGCTATGATAAGAGCTGCATCAAAAAATTACAAATGGACACTGCCATTGGTGAATCCTGATCATTATAATGAAATAATTAATATTTTAGGTGCTAATAACGGCGTAATACCCGAGCATGTACGCATTCAGCTTGCAGGAGAAGCATTCTCGCTTACAGCTTATTACGATTCGATTATAAGTAACTATCTTAATTTTTACGCCGGTAATAAAACACTTGAAAAGTCTGCTTTGGGGCTTAAATTATCTAAAAATCTGAGATATGGTGAGAATCCGCATCAGGAAGCAGGGCTTTATGGCAATTTTGAAAAATATTTTGAGACTATACACGGAAAAGAATTATCTTATAATAATATTGTGGATATTGATGCAGCAGGAAAACTGATACTTGAATTTGAAGAGCCGGCGTGTGCAATTATTAAGCATACTAATCCCTGCGGTGTAGGGACGGGGGAGAATATTTCCGAAGCATTCAAAAAAGCATTTGAGACTGACAAAGTATCACCTTTTGGAGGTATAGTAGTAGTGAACAGGAAAGTTGATGCTGAATTTGCGGAATATGTTCACGATATTTTTACTGAAGTAATTATTGCTCCTGAGTACGATGATGATGCTCTCGAAATTTTGATGAAGAAAAAAAACAGAAGACTGATAAAAATGAATTTCGATGCTGTAAAATCATATTTTCAGATTGATATAAAATCAGTTACAGGCGGTTATCTGATGCAAAATTCTGATGACAAACTTTTCGATGATACCGGATACAGAGTAGTTACCAAAAGAAAGCCTACTGATGATGAACTCAAAGCACTTGATTTTGCGTGGAAAGTATGCAAGCACGTTAAATCAAATGCTATTGTTTACACATCTTCAGACAGAACTCTCGGAATCGGAGCAGGGCAGATGTCAAGGGTGGATGCTTCTGCTCTGGCAGTGCAGAAGGCTGCGGTATCGGGTTTGACTCTTGATAAATCAGTAGTTGCATCCGATGCATTTTTTCCGTTTGCCGACGGGCTTGCCGAAGCCGCTAAAGCGGGAGCTACTGCTGTAATACAGCCCGGTGGAAGCGTAAGAGATAAAGAGGTGATATCAGCTGCCGACGAAAATGATATGGCTATGGTATTTACCGGTATGAGACATTTCAAACATTAAAGGAATTTTAAATAATGGCGTTTACATTTTTTTTCAGGGACAGGCATACTCTCGAAAAACTTACAAATCATATGATACCGAGAGTAGAAGGAAAAGATAAAATAAAAGTCTGGGATGCGGGATGTGCTATGGGACCCGAACCATATACTTTTGCGATAATTATGGCAGAGCAGATGGGGAAATATGAATATAAAAAGGTTCATATTGATGCAACTGATATTGATGAAACAAGTAATTTCAGAGAAACCGTGGAAAACGGAACTTATCCGCTGAGTGATTTGAGCAGAATGCCTGAAAATATTCTCGAGAAATATTTCTATAAATTGGATGATAATAATAAACATAAAATAAATGATTTAATACTCAAAAGCGTGAAATTTGCTCAGCATGACCTTTTAACTCTTAAACCTTTCGATAATAAATATAACGTGATTTTGTGCAAAAATGTACTTTTGCATTTCAAATATGAGGAAAGGGTAGAGGTGATTAAAATGTTTCATTCTGTTCTTGAGCCTAAAGGTTTATTCTGTACTGAGCAGACTCAGACTTTGCCAAAGGAAGTATCTCATCTTTTCAAAAAAATCGTAACAGATGCTAATATTTACGAAAAAATATGATTTATGAAAGTAGAGTTATTTAAGAATCCAAATACATATTCCGGTTACTTCTATTATATAAGAGGTAACTGGAATGCTATTTCTGATGTGAATACTCTTATTGATGTCGGCACTAATGATTATATAGTTAGTCAGATAATGAAAATGAACGGTGGCGTCGGTAAAAAAAGGGTAGAGCAGGTAATTCTTACTCACGAGCATTTCGACCACGCAGGCGGGCTTAAGCATATAATTAAGGAATGGAATCCTAAGGTATATGCATATAAGTTAATTCCCGGAGTAACTGATAAGATTTATAACGGAATGACTGTAAAGATTGGAGACAGATTAGCTACTTTATACCATACACCCGGGCATTCTCACGATTCCATCAGTGTGTATGTAGAAGGGGAAGAGACGATATTCCTCGGTGATACTGCATATAATATCAAATATCCCGGAGGCTCTTATTCCGATGAATATCTCAGAACTATTGAAACCCTGGCTAACCTGAAAATATCAAAATTATATTCCGGGCATGATGAACCGATTACTGAAAATGCAAATAAAATACTCAGAAATACGCTTGAAAACGTGAGAAAAAGCAAGATAATCTAAAACAAACTTCAAAATATCCTGTTCATTATTATTATAAAT
>CAZIXJ010000050.1:0-11354 GCA_964542835.1 uncultured Hyphomicrobiales bacterium | reverse complement strand
CCTATAATGGCTGTCAAGACGGAGGATTACCATTGTATCTATTTCCTCAATCTCGTTAATTGATATTGGCTTATAAAAGGAACTCTAATTAAAATGAAAAAATTAAATTTTTACAGTATTAATCTTGTTATACTTGCTTCTGTTTCTAAAAATTTTATAGCTTTGTTCGATGGCATTAAAAGTACTTGTTTCGGAAGCTATGTTTTTTCCGGCTATGTTAAATGCTGTGCCGTGGTCAGGAGATGTCCTTATTATCGGCAATCCTGCAGTATAATTAATTCCACTCCCCATAGCAAGAAGTTTTACGGGAATTAAGCCCTGATCGTGATACATTGAAAGGATTGCATCGAATCTGAGATACTCACCATGAGCAAAAAATCCGTCAGAAGGGAATGGACCCCTTGCTTCTATGTCCATTTTTTTTAGTTCCTTGATAGCGGGTGCTATTATTTCTTTTTCTTCGGTACCAATTTTTCCGCTTTCTCCTGCATGAGGATTTAGAGATAAAACAGCTATTTTTGGAAATCTTTCATTAAAATCCTGTTTCAGAGTAAGATTGATTTTTTTTACGTATTCAATTATTAACTCTTTGGTAATCAAATCAGGAACTTCTCTGATAGGTACATGAATTGTAAGTGGTATTATTCTTAAGGTATTAGTGCATATAATCATAAGCGGATTAGGAGTATTTGCTTTGCTGGCAATAAACTCCGTGTGTCCGGGAAATTTCCATCCTGCTTGATAAATTGCTTCTTTGGAAATAGGTAATGTAAGCATAGCATCAAATTTTCCTTCAACCGTTTTATCGGTAATAATTTCAATTGATTTGGCAGCTACATTTCCCGATGCTTTTTCAACTCTTCCAAAATGGATTCCGGCGTCAGCCTCAAAATCGATAAGATTGACTCTTCTACCTTTGAATAAAAAATGATCAGATTTGATAATTAGCTTTTTTCTGATAAGATTTGTATATTCAATCAGTATTTTCTTGTTGATTGCAAGAGTAAACTCTATGTCATTATAAAAATCAGACTCGGTGAAAAATTTTTCAAGTGCCTTGAAAAAAACTTCCAGCCCAACTCCGTTTATATCTCCACAGGATACAGCTAATTTCATACTTTTTCCGATATATAATTAAGAATAACCAGTTGATTGCATATTATGTATTCTCTCTGCATTTAATACAAACCCTATAAATGTAAGGTTGATTAATACGGATGTTCCTCCGTAGCTCATAAAAGGCAATGGTATTCCCATTACCGGCATAAGCCCGATTACCATTCCTACATTTATTAAAAAATGATAAAGAAATATAGTAGCGATTCCAATCAAAAGAATGCTGTAAAATTTATCCTTTATTTTCGATGCAAGAGATATTATACGATAAATTAAAACTGTAAATAAAATTATTATTATTGTTCCTCCTATAAAACCAAATTCTTCGTTTGGAACTGAATAAATAAAATCAGTCCACTGCATAGGAATATACTTTAATTGTGTCTGTGTACCCTGCAAAAATCCTTTTCCCGTAAGTCCTCCACTACCCACAGCCATAAGAGACTGTATTACGTTATAGCCGCTTCCCTGAGGGTCAGAGCCGGGATTGAGGAATGTATCAATTCTTGCCTGCTGGTGAGGTTTGAGATTTTCATAAATCAAAGGACTTGAAATTCCAATGCTGACAAATAATACTACGGCAACTATTGACAGCCAGATTTTTTTTCGGAAAAGAAAGGCTACAATTGACAGAACTACTGCTGTTATGATAAAATATAAATCTTCTTTTAATGCGGTAATTACTATTACGGGCAATGCTGTAACAATAAACACAAAAAAATTATCAAGCCCCGCCCAAAACAAAATACCGAAAAGCACTACAACAAACACTGTAGAAGTACCGAAATCAGGTTGAAGATTAATCAGGATGAATGGTAATATAAATAATGCCACTGCTATTACTATATCCCTGAAATTTTTAGGATTAGAGCCTTTTGTAGAGAAATGCAGTGCCAGTATCATTATTAATCCAAGTTTGGCGAATTCAGCAGGCTGAAGTGTAAACCCCAAAACAGGTAACCAGCCTTTGGTACCGTAACTTGTAATACCAAAAAATAAAACTGCTATAAGCAGAGCTATACTGATGAGATATACAGGGATTGAAATTCGTTTTATGAATTTATCAGATAAAAATGAAATTACGAACATACCTGCAAGCCCCAATCCTGTAGCTATGAGCTGTCTGTAAAAATAGGAACTGAGGCGTGATTCGTAAGTAGCACTGTAAATTGATATTAAACCGGCGGTAATGAGCAATAAAACGACTGAAATTGTAATCCAGTCGAATTTATCATTCTCTTTTTTCTCGAGTATTATATTGTTAGTTTTAGCCATTTATGATAAAATTCTTATGAGAGCTTCTTTATATTTTGAAAAAGTATCAAAAACTACTGAAGAAGGTAAGTCCGGTGCCGGATATTTCTTATTCCAGTTTATTGATTCAAGATAATCCCGAAGAATTTGCTTGTCAAAATTGTATTGTTCTTTTCCGGGTGCATATTTTTCTTTAAGCCAGAATCTTGATGAGTCGGGGGTCATAGCTTCATCTATAAGTATGATATTATCTTTGTAATATCCAAATTCAAATTTTGTATCAGCAAGAATAATGCCCCGTTCCATAAGGTATTCATGTCCAAAATTGTATAATTTGATTGAAATATTTTTAAGAAATTCGGCATTCTTTTTACCAATAATATTTTCGTATGTTTCGTAATTAATATTTTCATCATGCCCTGATTCAGCTTTTGTTGCAGGAGTAAAAATCGGCTCTTTTAATCTTTCATATTTTTTTAAACCTTCGGGAAGACTGATGCCACAGATTGTTCCTTTGTCGGAGTATTCTTTCCATCCGCTGCCTGCTATATAGCCTCTTACTACGAATTCCACCGGCAGAGGTTTGCATTTCTTTACTATCATAGCACGATTTTTAAGATATTCCCTTTCATCGTCAGATAATTTATTTAATTTTTCAATATCATCTGAAATAAAATGATTATCAATAATATGTTTTGTTTTATCAAACCAGAATTTGGATATGGCATTTAATACTTCGCCTTTGCCGATAATTCTCTGATTCATAATCACATCAAATGCAGAAATTCTGTCACTTGATACTATCAGCAGTTCGTTGCCTGTATCATAAATCTCTCTTACTTTTCCCTGAGCAATTTTGTCATAATTTTTTAATATTTTATCATTCATAGTTATATTCTCATCAGAACATCAACAAAATAAGTAGCATATGCAAAAATTGAATATTTTATCTGATAAATAATCAAAGGAATTCCTGCAAGCATTATTAGTATTACAAATCCTATCAAATAAATTTTACCGGACAATACATCGAAGACAACGCTTGTACATTTTAGTATTCTCATTAAAGACCACAAAAGTACGATAAATATCAATGCTAAAAATACAAATATTGTTACAGGGGATATTACAAGTATTCGAGTAAGTATAATAGCTACAGGCAATAGAAACAGCACGGGAATACCGGACCAGACTGCAATAGTCATTGTATCTTTGAAGTAAATCCTTGCTCTTACGAACATTGCAAAAATTCTTATGATAAAAGCAAGCAGCATTGCAAAAAGGAAAAATAATGCTGAAATAATTAGCATTGAAATTTCCGGCATCCATATTATTTTGAAGAGTATTTCCATCATTGAGTTGGATGGTATCAGCATCATTAATACAAACTGTGCTAATTCACTCGTTCTGTAATAATTTAAAATGGATGTCATATACATACCGAGAATAAATGCGATTATTAAACCAATTACAATAGTCTGAATTAATGACATAATACGTTGGTCCCGTATATCGGCATAAAAATTATAAGGTCTAAGTATAGAACGGAATAAATATTCTCTGAACCGCTTAAATCTGTTAATCATCAGTACGATAATAATAGCCAGTATTAATCCGAATATTATAAAAGAAAACGGAGTTTTGAGTGTAAAGCTACCTACGTTTAGTAATGGTTCTTTTTCCTGATTAAACAAAGATTGTATAGTAGCAAGCGATATTCTTTGCTGGCGTTCTCTGTCAAATAATCCGGTAGTGGATAAATACGGATTATTGCTGTTATTGGTTACAAGTAAAGGGTTGTCAAGCAGATAGTCGTTAAATGAAGTATAAATGCCACCTAATAATTGATTTTCATTAATAATTCTGTAAGTATTTAAAATATAATATGCCTGATATTCCAGAGATAACTTATCGGAGTAACCGTTTCTGTTGCCTTCCTGAATAGGAACTCCATAAGTAGAAAAAATAGGAAAATTATCAGTAAGATTTTTTATCCTGCTTACTTCATCGGAAATTTCATTAAAGGAAAGATTTGTACGGTTATTTCTTATACCAATAAGATCGTATCCGTCAGTATTAATATTATTAGAACCAAATGGAATTATTTTATAAATTAATTTATCCGTATTTTCCCTAAAGAGTTTAATCATGCTATTTGCAAAATTACGCACATTCGGACTTCCTTCTTTAAGACCGTCAGAAATTCCCCAGCCGGCTACAGATGGGTGATTGCTGTATGATTCTATCATCTGTACTCCGATATTTTCGATATGTACCTGAATTTCCTTCATTGAAATAAGAGGTGCCGGTACATCATATAAAGGAAGTTCGATAAAAATCAGAATACCATTTCGATTGCATAAATCTACGAAATACGGATGTGGTGCCAAAAACTTGGACCTTACAAGATTTGCACCGAGAGTCTTCAGCAATTCTACGTCCTGCTCTAATCTTTCGGCATCTATTGTCTGATTTCCCTTAATAAAATCTTCAACGTAAGTAACCCCTTTCATTTCAATTTTTTTATTGTTCAAATAAAAGTCAGGCACTCCGTTATTTCGGATAATTTTAATATCTCTGAATCCTACTGTCTGTCTGTAATTATCTATCAATATATCATTTTTTCTTATTCTGACGAAAAGAGTATATAGAAAAGGGTCATCCACAGACCAAAGATTAAAATCTTTTAGTTTAAAATTAAAATTTTTTGTAATTGTCCTTTCGCTTTCTATTTCAAAAGGTATTTTATCGCTTCTAATTGTTGTATCATTAGTTTCATTATTAATAAGGACTGCTTCAGCTGTAAAACCGGAATTGGACATAAATCTTCCGAGAGAATCCGTAAGTTTCCCGCTCTCCTGCAGCTTATCAATTCTGGCGGAGGAAATTTTAATATCAGCAGAAAAATCACATTCGGTAAGCTCTGTATTAAAATCAGTCTTATACTGTACGTCACTTATCCATAGGGCGGGCGAGCCTACCAGAAGCACTTCTCTAATCAATCCGGTGTAGATTTTCTTAGCATACAGGAATTGAGAGCGGGTCTGCCTTGCATAATTATCCGCAGGGGATATTATAAATTTAATTGTGTTGTTTTCGGCGGACATCATTCTGTCGGGGATACGAACCTTAAATGGTGCCATACCACCAAAATATTTTCCTACAAACTGCTCATTTATAAATACTTCCACCTGATGGTCAATTCCCATAAAATTAAGATGCCAGGAATTGGATTCCACTAAGTCGCGGTCTATTCTTACCGTTCTTTTATAAATAACTGTTTTTTCAACATTTTCCGATAAAGGCAGTTCACATTTTTCCCAGTTTATTTCATCATAGGATTTTTGCCAAGTCCCCGCAAGACTTGTAATTACCCGTGTATCTGAT
This sequence comes from uncultured Hyphomicrobiales bacterium, assembly GCA_964542835.1. Lineage (GTDB taxonomy): Bacteria > Bacteroidota > Ignavibacteria > Kapaibacteriales > UBA2268 > CAZIXJ01. The sequence goes on along the minus strand of CAZIXJ010000050.1, from coordinate 5,597 downwards.
GGAATAATCCTGCCGGTTTGAGCATTAGTCAGGGGGGTATATGCCTGCAAAGAGTATCCGGCAAAAATCAAAAACAATAAAAAACAGTAAAAGTTTTTCCTGTACACAACATCACCATTAAATTAGTTACTTTTACAAAAAAAATTTAAAAAAATACACATTAACATAATAATAAATATAAGGAATATTTGTCTAAAATTTTAATAATAATTCACAAAATTTAATACCTTATGAATTTATATTTTGAAAAAAATTCCGTATATTTATAATTGTAATTTGATAATTTTTATTAATAATTTCTGATTATTTGTATGGATAAAGCGAATAAGATACAATACGCACAAAATAGCGATGCAATAACTAATGCCCAAAGTGTATTTATGTCCAATGTTCATGCCTGGATGTTTGGAGGTTTGCTTACTACAGCCGTAACTGCCTGGTATGCTGCTCATTCGGGCATTACTCATACAATTACAGGCACAAGCCTCTTCTGGATACTGATTATTGCACAATTCGGACTTGTAATAGCTCTTAGCGGATGGATACAGAAAATGTCATCTCAGGTAGCAATGCTTTCATTCCTTGTTTATTCTTTGCTTACCGGATTGACTTTATCTACAATTTTTGTGGCTTATACTTCGGAAAGTATTTATCAGACCTTTTTAATTACAGCAGGTATGTTTGCCGGATTGAGTGCATATGGATATTTTACCAAAAAAAATCTAAATGCAATGGGCAGCTTTATGATAATGGGGCTTTTCGGTGTTATAATTATGGCTGTGATGAATATCTTTATAGCAAGCTCAGCTTTGCATTTTGTGATTAATATTGTTGGTATTATAGTTTTTTCCGGTCTTACTGCATATGATACCCAAAAAATCAAGGAAATGTATGTATTGCAGGAGCAGGGTGAGGAATTTGCAACAAAAGGTGCTATCTTGGGTGCTTTGAAACTTTATTTGGATTTCATCAATCTGTTTCTGTTTTTGTTAAGATTTTTAGGTAACAGAGATTAATATGAGCGAAATATCACCACTTTTTGTTCTTGATGCCGAAGAAATGATTAAGAATCATAAGTATTCTGAAGCAATAGAATTATGCCTGAAAGGGCTTGATGCTTATCCTGATTATGCAATGGGATACAAATTGCTTATACGTGCATATAGCGAGAATGATGAATTTGATAAGGCATTGGATTATACTCATCAGGCTCAAAAATCTTTTCCGGGTGATACGTTTTTCAAAAAAATCGAGCAAAATATTAATATTAAGTTGCAATCTGATAGTTCTGATAAAGAAGAAGCGAATGATACCCAAAAATCCGAATTAGCTGAAGAAGAAACTAATTCAGAAAATACTGATGAATCACCCCGGGGTGATAATATTACTCGGGAAGCGAATGAAGATGATTCTATGGAGCAGGAATTAGAAAAAGTGGAAGCAACTCCGGAAAATAAAGAAGATAATGAGGATACGCCCGAGGATGCCGGTGGTTCAGATGAAGCAAAAAATGAAGAGATGAAAATAGAAGAAGAAATAGTTTTGGAAAATAATGAAAAAGATAATGATGAAGAGGCAGAGGATAATGATAATATCGATACTAATATTGGTGATAGCGATTTGGAAGATACATTGAAAGATGAAGATGCCACTACAATTAATTATGAATATACCGAGCCTCAGAGCCTTAATTCAAACAATCCTGCACTCATCCCCGGATTCAATATGAATGCACTTGAAGCCTCTAATATTGATGCACGTTTAAAAATTATCCAATTATCAAAATTTCAGAAAGAACAGATACGAAAAGAACCTGTGATAACAGATAAGTATGCAAAAATTGCCAATGATTTAAAAACTTCAAAACCGGATTTTAATAATATTAATGAAAATAAAAATATACATCTTGACAAATCCGAAAAAAGCGTAATTTCCGACACTCTTGCATTTATTTATTATCAGCAGGGAGCTTTAGAGCAGGCTCTCGATGCTTACCGTAAACTTTACAATCAAAATCCTGATGCAAAATATCAGGAAATAATTGAAGAAATTGAAGAAAAATTAAATTATAAATAATAGATTTTATTTCTTAATTTTGTTATTAATTTAATTTTCAATAAGGATAATTATGCTAGAGCCACAGAGAGATAAAATTAAAGATTTAAAAGAGCGTTCGCTGAAATTGCGGAGTTTTCTTTGACATTGATAAGAAAAAAGAAAAGCACAGTGAATTAACTAAATTAAGTCAGGATGAGTCATTCTGGAATGATTCTGAAAATGCTCAGAAAATAATGCAGGAAGTATCTGACTTAAAAGAGTGGATTGCTGACTGGACTGATACAAATACAGCAATAGAAGATGCTTATGCACTCTGGGAATTAGCCAATGAAGAAGATGAGTCATCACTCGAAAATGATATTGATAATGAAATAAAAAAATGCGAAAAGCTAATATCGGAACTTGAAATTAAAAACCTACTTTCAGGAAAAGATGACAGAAGAGATGCAATCCTTACTATCAATGCAGGAGCCGGAGGTACTGAAGCTCAGGACTGGTCGGAAATGCTTCTGAGAATGTATGTTCGCTGGGGCGAAAGAAATAATTTTGACGTAAAACTAATAGAAAGACTTGATGGAGAAGGAGCAGGGATAAAGTCGGCTTCACTTTCATTTACCAAAGGAAGATTTGCCTACGGTTATTTAAAAGCAGAAAGCGGAGTCCACAGGCTTGTTAGAATATCACCTTTTGATTCCAATGCGAGAAGACATACTTCATTTGCATCTGTATTTGTATATCCTGAAATAGATGATGATGTAGAAATCGAAATTAATACCGCTGACCTCGAATGGGATACTTTCAGAGCCGGAGGCAAAGGCGGGCAGAATGTAAATAAAGTGGAAACTGCCGTAAGAGTAAAACATATTCCCTCGGGAATTGTAGTTGCCTGCCAGCAGGAACGCTCCCAGTTTCAAAACAGGGACAGAGCATTAAATATGCTTAAATCCCGACTTTACCAAAAAAAGAGGCAGGAAGAAGAAGCTGAGAAAGATAAAATTGAAGGACAGAAGAAGAATATCGAATGGGGAAGTCAGATTCGCTCATACGTTTTTCAGCCATATACTATGGTAAATGACCACAGGACAGAGCACAAAAGAACTGATATTCAGGCAGTGATGGATGGTGATATAAGCGACTTTATGCATTCGTATTTATTAGCATTAAATGATTAATTATAATAGAAATTAAATGAGAAAAACTAAAATTTTATGTACTATCGGACCTGCAACATCCGGGACTGATAATCTTAAGAAACTTATTGAATCCGGTATGGATGCCGCCAGAATTAATTTTTCACACGGTACTCACGAATCACACTATGAAATAATTAATGATATCAGAACAGCCTCCAATGCTACCGGTAAACCGATATTTGTTTTGCAGGATTTGCAGGGTCCGAAAATAAGAACAGGAAAACTGCAGGATGGCGAAGCTTTTTTAGAAAACGGTTCGCAGTTTGTCATTACTTCTGAGGATATTGAATATGGAAACAGTGAAATAGTCGGCACTACTTATAATAATTTAATAAAAGAAGTAAAGCCCGGCAAAACTCTTTTACTCGATGACGGCTATATCATACTTGATATCAAAGAAGTAACAAATAACCGGATTATTACAGAAGTAATAAAAGGTGGGGTTTTAAAAGATAATAAAGGTATAATAGCTCCCGGTATATCCAGCTCAGCACCTTCTTTGAGCCAGAAAGACCTTGATGATCTAAAATTTGGTCTTGAAAATGGTATTGATGGTGTTGCTCTGTCTTTTGTTCGTTCAGTAAGAGATGTGCTTGAGCTGAAAACTGCAATGAAAATTTTTGGCAGAAGTGTACCCGTTATTGCAAAAATTGAACGAGCTGAAGGTTACTATGAAATTGAAAGCATTATCAGAGAAGTAGATATGATAATGGTAGCAAGGGGAGACCTTGGACTCGAAATGCCAACAGAAGAAGTACCGATTTTACAAAAAAACATAATTAAAAAATGTAATTATTTTGGTACACCTGTAATAACAGCTACTCAAATGCTCGAATCTATGATAAAAAATCCGAGACCCACAAGAGCAGAAGCCTCCGATGTTGCCAATGCAGTGCTTGATGGTACTGATGTAGTAATGCTGAGCGGAGAAACGTCCATTGGCTTTTACCCTTTTGATGCAGTCGAGTATATGAGCAAAATTATTAATAAGGTAGAATCTAATTATCTTAATATCATAAGTAACTTTGATGAGAGGATACAGAAATCAGGGGAATGTTCCGATGCTATCGGAAAAGCATCCTGCTCCATAGCTGAGCAGATAAATGCTTCTGCAATTATCGCATATACAGGCAGCAGTTTTACTGCAAAAAATATCAGCAAATACAGACCTAAAGTGCCTATTATAGGTATCACAAATGACAAGGAAGTGGAAAGAATCCTTTCATTTATTTGGGGGGTTACTCCGGTTTGTATGGAAGGAGTTCCATATAGTCCTGAAAACTTTAAAGAGTTTAGCAAGACGCTTATTGATACCGGCTTAGTTAAGAAAGGGGAGAGCATAGTATTTGTATCGGGGCTTTCACCGGAATCTCTTCAGATAGAAAATACAATCAGAATACATACAATCAATTAAGTATTATTTCTTGAGTTCTTATATAACGGTAGAACAGACATTACTATCAGTGAAACATATTTGAAAAAGGGGTTGCAACCCCTTTTTCCTGTATAGTCTGCAACTTAGTATAAGACTTTCAGAGGGTGAGTAAAAACTATAAATTATACTGCATTGTAACTCTTAACGAAGTGAAGAGTACGGTATTTATGGGGCTTTCTGCATTCTTCAGTCGCTTCGCTCCTTCAAAATGACGACTTTTTTACGCAGCCTCTTCAAGTCGAGGAATATAATAGGTTAAAGACATATAAATCATAGAAATAAAAAAAACTCGTAGTATATGATGTAGCTATTGAATTGTGATTGATTTTTAGGTAAAAACGCATAAATCAAGGGTAATTCAATAGCATTAGCTACCTTTTGACTGAGTATCGGAGTTTAGCACCTTATTTTACCTCGTCTGAAAAAAAAGTTAATGTATAGATTTATCAGTAGATTACGAATGGTTTTGTTGAAGAATGATTGAGTAGTTTGCAAAAAATTTATTATATTTGTTATTATTTAGAAAATAAAATATGTTTAGTTTCACATAAAATAGCAGATAAGAATGAGTATATTTAATGAGAAACAGCAGGAACTTGCTGGAAAAATTGATAAAGATATTGCTATTTCCAAATGGAAAAACTGGAAATGGCAACTAAACCACGCAATAAAAGATATTGATACATTTGAACATTTGCTCGGGATTAAAATGTCCGATGAGCAAAGAGAAAAAATTGAAAAGACTATAGAAAAATTTCCTCTTTCAGTACCGCCTTATTATGTTTCGCTGATTGATTCGGAAGATTATGAAAATGATCCCGTTTTCAAGCAGGCAATACCATCACCTTCTGAATTGATAATGCAAAAATACGATATGAAAGACCCACTTGCAGAAGATATGGATAGCCCTG
>CAZIXJ010000049.1:0-11626 GCA_964542835.1 uncultured Hyphomicrobiales bacterium | reverse complement strand
TTCGTAGTTTGGAAATCCGTTGAAAAAATTATAAATTATCAGTTATTAATATGGCTCATACCTACGTTAATAGCTTCTTTATTCAATGGTATTAATTTGTGATGTCTCTCAGGTAGTGCTTTGTATAAAGCTTCTATCAGATTATCCACTGTAACGGTTTTTCTGGCTTTAAGAAAAGCACCGAGAATTACCATATTCAAAACTTTCATATTTTTTAGCTTTAGTGCTTCTTCACTGCCCGGTACAGCATAAATATTAATATCATCTCTTGTAGGAGGAGTAAGAATATTCGTACTGTCATAGATTATATTTCCACCCGGCTTCACCTGAGCTTCAAACTTATCTACTGAAGGCTGATTAAGAGCAACCACAGTATCAAAAGTTGAAATAATCGGAGAACTGATTTGTTCATCAGAAACGATAGTAATACAATTAGCCGTACCACCTCTCATTTCAGGACCGTATGAAGGCATCCAGCAAACTTCTTTTCCTTCTATCATACCGGCATATGCCAGCATCATACCCATAGAAAGTACTCCCTGACCGCCAAATCCTGCGAAAATAGCTTCTTCTGTTCTCATTATTTATCCTCCGGTTTTTTAATATCTCCAAGTGGGTAAAATGGAAGCATCTCTTCATCAATAAATTTATTGGATTGAACAGGAGTCATCTTCCAGTTTGAAGGGCAGTTGGAAATTAATTCCACAATGCAAAATCCTTTGCCCTGCTGCTGATATTCAATAGCTTTTTTAAGAGCTTTTTTTGCTTTTCTGATATGCTTAGGATGATGAACAGCCTGACGGGTAGCATAATATACTCCCGGAAGCGGGGCTATCATCTCTGTAATTTTAAGAGGATTACCCATTGATACCACATCACGCCCGAATGGGCTTGTAGTGGATTTCATACCGGGAAGAGTAGTAGGCGCCATTTGCCCGCCTGTCATTCCATAAATTGCATTATTTATAAATATTACAAGTATATTTTCGCCTCTGTTTGCAGCATGAACAGTTTCAGCGGTTCCTATAGCAGCAAGGTCGCCGTCGCCCTGATAAGTAAACACGAGCTTTTCAGGATATACTCTTTTTATTCCTGTAGCTACAGCACATGCTCTGCCGTGAGCAGCTTCCTGCATATCCACATTCATATAATGATAAGCAAATACCGAACATCCCACCGGCGCTACGCCAATCATATCATACTGTATCTGCATATCGTCCACTACTTCCATAAGTATTTTATGTGCAGTGCTGTGTCCGCATCCCGGACAGTAGTGCATATTAGAATCTATAAGTGCATCGGGTTTTTTATAAACAAGATTATCTTCTACACATATTTCATTATCCTGCATAGTATCAGACTTGGCAACATCATCGTGCCTTAATTCTGCATTTACGTCCACATATGTTTTTTCACTCATTATTTCCCTCCGTTAATAAAAGTTTTTTCGAAATTTTTAAGTATTTCTTCAGGAGAAGGTATCATACCACCCATTCTACCGTAAAATTCTACCGGTGTAGCACCATTTACGGAGAGCCGTACATCTTCTACCATCTGTCCGGCATTCATTTCCACATCAAAAATACCTTTAAGTTTTGGAGCAATATCGCGATATACTTTAGTAGGGAACGGATAAACTGTTTTTGGTCTTATATAGCCGATTTTATATCCTTTTTCTCTGCCCATTTCCATAGCTTTCACGCAAATTCTTGCAGCAAGACCAAATCCGGTAATTACGTATTCAGCATCATCGAGATTTTTTTCTTCCCAAAGCACTTCATTTTCTTCGATTTTTCTGTATTTAGCCTGCAATATATGATTTATTTCTTCCATTTTATCAGGTTGTATATGCAGTGAAGTGATATAGTTCCTGTCCTGATCTTTCTTTCTTCCATTTGTCGCCCATTCAGGGAATTCTGTTTTTCTTGGAATCTGATCAAACAATTCTACTTTTTCCATCATTTGGCCCACAGCTCCATCTGTAAGTATCATACATGGATTTCTGTATTTTTCGGCAAGTTCTATACCGAGTTTTACAAAATCAACCATTTCCTGTACGCTTGATGGTGCCAAAGTAATTAATTTATAATCGCCATGCCCGCCACCTTTTACAGACTGAAAATAATCTGCCTGTGAAGGCTGGATAGTACCAAGACCGGGACCACCACGAACTACATTTGCCAAAAGACATGGCAATTCAGCACCGGCTATGTAGGAAATTCCTTCCTGCATAAGTGAAATACCGGGACTTGAAGATGTGGTAACCACCCTTTTGCCTGCACCTGCTGCTCCATATACCATATTTATAGATGCTACTTCGCTTTCAGCCTGCAAAAATACCATTCCCGTCCTGTGTACATTTTGAGAAAGATATTCAGGCACTTCAGATTGCGGAGTAATAGGATAACCGAAAAAAGCATCAAAGCCGGCTCTTATAAAAGCTTCGGCAAGTGCTTCATTTCCTTTCATTAATCTTAATTCGCCCATTATGTCTCCTTTAATTGCTAATTTTTTCTGTTACTTTTTCTGATTTTTTTGCTTTACCCGGCTTGCCTCTGTAAACTGTAATTACAGCGTCCGGACATACTAATGCACAGTCCATACATCCTGTGCAGTTATTTTTTATTTGTACAGCGTATTGATAGCCTTTAGCATTGATAGAATCGGACATAGCAAGTGTTTCATGCGGACATGCATCCACACATAGCTCACAGCCCTTACACTTCTCAATATCAATGATTACTTCTCCAACTACTCTTGCCATATTGACACCTCATTATTTCATAAAAGCTTTTTTGGTCTTATTAAACCAAATTTACAATTTTTTAAAATTGTTACCATTACAATTTGTAAAATACGAATATTTAGGCATTTTTCAAAGCATTTTCCTCATTTTTTCTACTCTTAAGTTCTTTTAATACAATAATTTAATAAAATCTATATTTAACTGAAACCAATATTATCATTAAGCAAGGCTAAATACTCTTTCCCTGTTTTAACAAAATTACAGAAAATTACTAAATATTGTCATTATTTCCCTTAAAATTAGTCAAACACTATCTCATCAAGTGCGGAATCATAATATCCCCACTCATGCCATTCATATTTATCGCCATTTCCGGTAATATTCATTATTCTGTAATTTCCACCGAGTCTGTCACCAAATTCATTCAGCTCCAGTTTGCCTGTAATTCCGTTCAGATTTTTTGCTGTATTATATACTACGCCTTCAAGGTTTACGGATTTGTCTTTATCATGTTCAATAAGACTTCTTAAAGCCAGATTATAACAATCATATGCTATATAAGCATATTCTTCGGGTGTTCGCCCAAGCTCATTTGTAAGATGCTGTACTATACCTTCATTAGTAACTCCTGCATCGAATACTGTACATCTGAAATTAGTTCTTTCTGCAAAACCGGCAGCTTTTTCATTTTTTAATATTCCAGAATTTTCTGCATAGGCGCTTGCACCAAACCACTTCACTTCAGCAAGATTAGAATAATCAGAAGCTAATTCAAGAGCATCTGTCCCTTCACCAAATGATATTAACTGAACCGCAATATGTTCTGCATCCTCTGTTTCCAGCAAAGAATTTAAAGATGTATTTACGGATTCAATTATTTGAGAAAACTCATCTGACGAACTATAGCTATGCACTATATCATTATTACCGCTTTTTCTTGTGAATTCTTCGTTTACGGCATCAAATAAATTGCTTCCCCATAAATCATCGATATATATGCTCGTAAGCTCATATACATTTTCCAAAGAAAGCAATTCATCTATAGCTTTTGCCTGATACTTATCAGATGGTACTAATCTCAAAAAATTATCATCTCTTGCTTCAAGTGAAATCGCAACTGCTGAATAACTTATCATTACCATATCATTTGCCACAGCATAATCAATGAGGTTGGAAACTGAATTGCTGCTATAAGGACCAATTACAAGCTCTATCCCTTCGGATTTTAATTTCTTCAATTTCTCCAGAGCTACATCAGGATTTGTCTCAGTATCTTCATATACAAGCTCTACATTATAATTAATTTTAAACTCATCGTTAACTATTTCAAGTTTTTGCTTATTTGCGTAGTCAAGTGCGACTTTCACAGATTCGCCGGTAGATGAACCACTACCTGTAATTGGAAGTAAAACTCCAATTTTATAATTGTAATCGTTTTCCGGGTCGGATGAATTATCAGAACAACTCCAAACTAATGCCAGTAAAATCAATAAAACAAAATACTTTTTCATAAGAACACCTATTTAATTAAACCAATATATTTAGGCTGATAATAGTTTAATCTCCTAAACACATTATCAGCATTTTTTTCAGAAACAATTAAAACCATACCAATACCCAGATTGAATGCTTTACGCATTTCTTCTTCATTGATATCTCCTGTTTTCTGAATAATATCAAAAATCGGCAACCTTTCAATTTTGTCCCATTCTATTACCAGTTTCCTATCTTCAGGGATAATTCTTTTTGTATTACCAATAATACCACCACCTGTAATGTGAGAAATCCCCGTAAGCAATTCATCATCCACCAGAGGAAGCACTGCATCAAGATAGGATTTATGTACTGCGAGAAGTGCATCTCCAAGTGTCATGCGCAGTTCATCAAAATAATCTTCAGGCTTATATTTATCAAACAATACCTTTCTTGCAAGAGAATAGCCGTTTGTATGAAGCCCGGTGGACGGAAGTCCTATAAGCACATCTCCTTTACTGATATTACTGCCATTTACAATTTTTTTCTTATCTACTACACCGACTATTGTGCCTGAAAGGTCATATTCACCTTCATTATACAAAGATGGCATTTCTGCTGTTTCACCACCGATTAATGCAGTACCGTTCTCTTTGCAGGCTACTGCAAAACCCGAAATTACTTCAGCTGCCACATCAGGGTCTAATTTTCCGGTGGCGAAATAATCAAGGAAAAACATTGGCTTTGCGCCACAGGCAAGAATATCATCCACACAGTGATTTACAAGGCACTGCCCGACGGTATTGTGCTTACCCGTCATAAAAGCAACTTTTAATTTTGTGCCTACGCCATCAGTAGATGCTACAAGCACAGGGTGTTCATAATCATTGAATCTTCCGTCATAAAATCCACCAAACAAACCAATATCTGAAAGAACTTTTTCATTATGAGTAGCTTTTATCAGTGGTTTAATCTTATCTACAGTGGCTTCGCCGGCTGCAATATCTACTCCTGAATCTTTATAAGTAATTGCCATTTTAAAATATCCTAATCTATTTTACACCATTTTTGGAAATTTTCATTAATTCTGCTGTTCTTTTGCATTGAAGAGCAAAAGTCTCAAGCCTTGATTCTATTACCTGAGGATATACGTTTCCGTCTGTCTCAAGAGTAAGAAAAGGTATTTTCATATTACCGCCAAACACAGTGGAAACAGAATATTTACTGTCAATTTTTCTTAATGCATCTAATTTATCTTTTACGTACATCGAAGGTTGAGCAATAGCTTCAGTAATCCTTGTAGGCATACATCCGAAAGGTCCTACGTTGATAATTCCGCAATATTTATCAAGCGATTGGTAAAGCGCAGTCCCTGCCGTTAGCCCGGGTTCGCCTTTAAACTCAAGCGGTATCAGATGCTTGCCTGATTCCAGAAGAGGTTTGATTTCCGTTTTGGAATACTCATAATACCCTGATTCGGCAAGAGCTTTTTTTATGTTCTTTTCAGCCATTCTCGTAAAGTAAGTCCTGATTTGCCTTTCCAACTTATTTCTGAAAGATTTATCCGGCTCCAGCAAATCAATTTTCAGTAAATAATCCACATACATAATCCATTCACTAATATAAGCATTTTTTACGACAAATCCTTGCTTTGCAAATTGTTTATTCAGCCATTTATGTGCAAATCCGTCACGCCTTACATAAATCTCACCAAGCAAAGCTATGTATTTTGACTGCTCAATCGGGATTTTAGCGGGAACTTTTTCTTTAATATTTTTGGAAAATAATTTTAATGAATTATAAAAATTATCAGGATTATTTTCAAAATTTCTTACTATGCTTTTAAATTCATTTTGAAATATATCAATAGCATCAGATGGGTTCTCCGAATTAGCAAGAATTGCTGAGCGGACATCATCAAGTACGTCACTTGCAATAATAGCCTGTATAGCCCGCATCGCAAATTTAGAGCCGAATCCAGCAAATCCGTCCTCATTCATCAGCACCATAAGTGCAGTATTTTTTAATTTTTTCTTTTCAATTATTCGTCTTAAAAACACCGGATATTGCCCTAACCTGCAATTACCTGCTCCCTGTACTACAAAATAAGCAATTTTTTTCTTACCGTCCCATTCATTATCTATGTAATCAAGTAAAAGCCCGGCAAGCAAAATCAAAGGCAGACATTCCTTGCCGCTGGCTACTGACCTGCCGTATTTCAGTACTCTCGGATTTGATTCAGACAGAGCTTTGGCATTATAGCCCATAGACCTGAATGCCGCAGCAAATAATTCAGATGCCAAATCTCCCATAGAAGGAATCAGTATTTCCACTTCATCGGAATTCATAGGCAATCTGTTTCCTTCAGAATCAATATAAAAACTCTCATCTTTTCCAAATTCCAGTACTGCACTGCGGAAGATATTTTTAGATTGTATTTCCCGAGCTGAATTCAATTTCCTGTAATTGGCAATAATATCTATCGCCGCATCTATTCTGGTATTAATTCCCGCATCTGCAGTATGACCGTCAAGCTCCAAAGTTAAAGAAGGTTTTGAGCCGATTATATCACGGAAAGAAGTAAGAATTAAAGAATCAGGTCCGCAGGAAAAATTAGAAATATAAGTAGCAAAAAGCTGAGGATGTCTTGCAATTATTCTTGCCGATTTTAATATTTTTTTACCGCCTTCCCAGTACATATTCTCATCTACTTCCTCATTCATAAAATCGAGCATATCATACGGGATTATCTTCACCCCTTTTGTAGCGAATTTTTTTGGGATTCCCTTATTGGCATCTTCAGTGAAGGCATTATATGGTCTGCCAACCAATACAACGGCATAGCTTTCGGGGTCATTTTCAAGCTCTTCGAGTATTTCTCTCCCCTTTTCTCTCAGTTCTTCATCAAATTTATCCTGCATAGCCACTGCATTATCAAATGCTTTTTCAATTTCTTCTGTACTCTTAGAGCTTACGTTTTTTGAGATTTCAATAAATCTATTTCTTTCTGCAGAAATACCATTTGCAAAATTAAGTGAAGGAGAGATTAATTTATCATCAATATCGCTATCTTTGAATGCCTGCTTTAAAAATAATTTCTCTCCGCTTACGAATACACAAGTGCTGTTGAAATCAAGTCTCTGCTCAAAATTTTCAGCCTTCATTTCATAAATCATAGGCATAAAAATATAATCAGTATTTTTTTCGAGCAAATCCTGAAACATCATAAGCGAAATCTGAGCAGGATAGCAAAAAGATGTATTCTCCCTGTCCAGTGCATCTTCATGAGCAGTATCGGGCATAATTACATTCAAACCCAAAGCAGAAAATAAATTATGATAAAAAGGATAAAGGGTATGAGTATGGAAAGATTTATTAATGCCAATACTCTTAGCATTTTCAGGTAAATTATAATCAGGAGCATATTTATCAAACATCAGATAATTTCGGTATTTTACCATATCGAGCTGATTGCTGTCAGATTTTCTGCTGTATTTCAGATTATAATATTTATTGCAGGCTCCTCCGAAAGGAAATCTTTTTCCATTCACTTCAATTACATTAATTACGCATTCTCTGTCGCATTTCTCTTTACCGCCGGTGCAAATAAAAGGTTTCTTAAATGTAACTTCCCGCTCTGAAAGCTCTTTCAAATCATACTCACGCTCTTCCATTATTCCAAGCCCGAGCTTTTCTTTTATCCCCAGAGCTACACCAAATGCTCCCATCAATCCCGGATCCGGAGGCACGATTATCTCCTTCCCTGTAAGAGCTGCCATAGCAACGGGAATAGCTCTGTTGTAGCATACCCCGCCCTGCATAAATATTTTACTTCCGGTATTTCTGTTTCCCTTTACTCTGTTTACATAATTCAAACAAACAGAATATACAAGACCTGCTACAATATCATTGATTTCAATATTTTCCTGAAGAGCAGTCTTAATATCAGAACTTATAAAAGCAGCACACTGGTCACTGAAATTTGGAGGGTTTTCCCCTTTAAAAGCTATATCCTGAATTTCTGTTACCTTTAGCCCGAGTGATTCATAAGCAGCCTCTTCTATAAATGAGCCGGTTCCTGCTGAACAGGCTTCATTCATTGCATAATCGGCAGGCACTTTATTTATGATATACGTATATTTTGCATCCTGACCGCCAATTTCAAAAATTGTATCCACTTCATTATCATAAAAAACCGCTGCATTTGCATGAGCTATAATTTCATTAATAATACCATCTGTCATAGCGTGAAGCCCTGCAATCTGCCTTCCTGACCCCGTAGTACCAAGTCCGATTACTTTCACATCTGTTTCAATTTGCTTATCAATAGAAGAATAGCATTTTCTGGCGGCATCTATGGGATTACCGTGAGTATAAAGATATTCAGATGCAAGTATCTGATTGTCTTCAGCAGAAATCAGAACAGCCTTGGTTGTTGTAGAGCCTACATCAAGCCCGAGTATGCATTCCTCCCCTTCTTTTGCTTTCCTTCTGCTTCCTGATTTGAACATAACCATATCTTTAAAATCGGCAAGGGGTTTGTGAAATGAAAACGACTTAATATTTTCAATAATAATATTTTCGTTATTGGGAATTATTGTTTCATTATCAAGAGCATAAAGTGCTGCACCGAGAGATTCAAAATTAGTAGAATATTCGGAAATCTCAAATTCAGAGGATTTATCAAAAAGATGCTTCATTACAGCCTGATTTTTTGTTACTCCGCCTGTAATAAGTATTTTGCCGGATGTATTCTTACCGGTAAGCTCCTCTACTTTATCTGCAATCATAAGAGCAAGACCTGAAGCAACTTCCGATTTTGGTATTCCCTTATTCAGGGCATGTGTGCAATCCGACTTGCAAAATACCGAGCATCTTCCGGTTACTTTATAGGGTTTTGCATTTTTTGATATTTCAGCAGCATTATCTATATCAAGGTTCATTCTTGATATCTGCTGCATAAAGAATTCTCCTGTACCGCTTGCACATTGATTTTTTGTATTTATATCAGAAATATTCCCAAATTCATCCAGTCTGTATAAAACAAAAGTTTCTCCTCCAAGACTTGCAACAGCAGAATACTTATTACTTTTGTACAAATATTTAAAGGCAATTTCCGTAGATTCGGGTTCGGAAATAGTTGTAAGATTATAATTTTTTCGGGACTTTCTGCCGGTAATTACAGTCCTGTACTTATACGGAGGATGTTTATCAAAAATACTTTTTAAAATTTTCTGAGGGTTACCGCTGTGAGACTTGTGAAAAGTTTCAATCACATTAATACTGACCCTGTTATCTTCCAGCAAAGTATAAGAAACAGAAGATGCTCCGAGACAAATTCCAAGAGAATATATCATAACTATCTAAATAAATTACTAAAATATCTATCTTACAGCTTCCCATTCTTTGGATACAGACTTGCCAAGCAGCATAACAGAAAGAGAATTAAGCATCCAGTAAGTTACAGTCTTAAAATATCCGTATTTTCTGAATCTTCTCGGTGATTCATACACAACGAGTTCTCTGGAGAAATTAATTTTCCCATTGGCTCCTATTCGCCTGTAAAGATCAAAATCTTCACCCGCTACTATTTTGTCGTTGTATCCTCCCACCTTTTCAAAGACCTTCTTTCGAACTACCTGACATTCGCCTCTGCCCATGCCAAGCCCAAGAAGATTAAGAAAATGCACATAAGAATTATGAAAAGTGTAAAATATTTTGTCTTTCAAAATAATTTCCTCAGGAAAAGCCCATACATAGCAAGCCATAGCATCAAAACGCTCTTCCCGGTTAGTCCAGTCTGTAATAATATTAAAAAATTTATTTATATCTTTTGGAACAGTATCCGCATTAATAAAAATCAAAGTATCGCCTTCGGCTGCATAAGCACCATTATTCCTGCCTTCTGAAATTGTCTGTCTTCTCTCTTCCTTATGCTCTACCACTTTATCAGCATATAATTTTGCAATAGCTACAGTATCATCCGTGCTGCCGCCATCACTTACGATGAGTTCAAAGTTATACTTTTTTCGCAATTTCTTATTGAAAATTGCAAGATGCTCCGCAAGTATTTTTTCTTCCTGATATACAGGAACGATAACACTCAGTGCAGGTTTTAAGTCGATAGATTTATCTTTAGTATTACTTTTAATACTCAATTCACCGGTATAATTTTCGTTAAATCGCAAATCAGTCCTAATAAATATTTTCAATTTTTATCTAAAATAAAATTCAATTTAATGAAAAATCTTAACAAAATAAACCAAAAATATAAAAAAATCAAAAATCCAGCGGAAAAGGATACATTAGAAAGAACTTAGTATCATATTTTCCGATTTCAATAGCGGGAGATGGCAGCTTAAAATATTTGAGCTGTGAGATTAACCAGTCCCATGGCGCACCGTATTCTCCCGTAAGTACCGTAAAATTATAATCGAGGGCAATAATATATTTTATATCGCCTGATACCGTTGGATTGTATCTCTCTGCATATGCACATGTAGTATTGGGATCGCCGGAGCATAAATTTCTCACGGCATAGCCAACACTTATTTCGAGCCATTTGGGCCAATAACTTTTCATACTTTGAGGAAGCATATTATGAATATTCGCCGAAAGAAAAAAAGTATGTGAGCTGTAATTATCAATGAACATATCAGAAGGATGCCTGTCTCTGTATCCATGCCATTTCGGAGGTATATACATAAATTTTGGAGTAAAATTCTGAAAAAAAGGAACATAATTCTGAAGCATATAAAAAGTACTTCCGGCTACATCCATATAAAAATCAGAAGGACTGAAGCCCCAGTTATATCCAAAACCATCCATAATTTCAATATATGTGGAATAGCTCAACCCCATAACACCGCCTAACCATTTTGAAGTATTCAGGCTTACTCCCGATGCTATCAGTCCGTCTCTCAACACATTCGACGTAAGATAAGCACCATACATATGCCCTACTTTATCCGTGTAAATTGCGTAATCACCATCTTCAATAAATCTGAAATGAGTCTGTTCTTTCCAGATTGTACGCATCTGTATAATATGCTGCGTTACGAGATAGCCTGTAAGAGTTCCCGAAAAAACAGCAAATTCCAAAGGTCTTATATGCGTTTTTAGATTCGGCATTTCACCGGTTACGGTATATTGAGGACTGTTTGCATACATAAAATCTTTCTGACTTACATAATTAAGTGAGTCATATTCGCTCTTTCCAAGACCGATATTTATGCAAAAAACAAAAAAAACAAATAAATATCTATAAAAAACCATTTATTTTCCTGATTGGTACATATTTTGTTAAGATTGTAATGAATGCTCATTGCAAAATAATAAAATGTTCTTTCTAATAAAAAAATAATTTTTTATTTTATTAATCATATTACTTTTTTATGTTATTGATTT